>JABFXA010000177.1 GCA_013361955.1 Nocardioidaceae bacterium | reverse complement strand
GGGCGGGCCGCGCCCGCGAAGGACTGCCCGTCGGTGAACGCCGTGACCGCGACCAGCGCGACCAGCAGCACCACGGCGGCGTCGGACATCAGCCGCTCGGCGCGGGCCGGCAGCGCCCGCCGGTGCCGGGTGAGCGGGCCGACCAGCCGGAAGACGAGGGTGGCCGCGGCGAGCACCAGGACGGCGGCGAGCGGCATCAGCGCACCTCCTCCTCGCAGGGCTCGGGTACGGCAGCCGGTTCCGGGTCGCGGCGCCGCAGGACCACGACCAGGCCGAGCAGCGCCAGCAGCACCGGGATCCCCGGGCTGACGAACGGCACCGCCGCCATCGCGACGACGGCGCCGAGCAGCGCGGCCGCCCGCAGCAGACCGTCCGACAGCGCTGGCAGCACCAGCGCGAGCAGCACCGCCGGGAACGCCGCGTCCAGGCCGAGCGCGTCGGTGTCGCGGACCAGGCGCCCGGCGAAGGAGCCGACCACCACGGCGACGTTCCAGCACCCGAACAGCGCCAGCCCGCACACCCAGAACGCCGCCCGCCGGCGCGCCGGGTCGGTCTCGCGCATCGCGAACGCCACCGACTCGTCGGTGAGCACGTGCGCGCCCGGCAGCACGGTCCGCCACCGCCGGCCGAGCACGTCGGAGACCGCGAACCCGAACGGCAGCAGCCGGCTGTTCAGCACCAGCCCGGCGAGCACCGCCGCCACCGCGCTGCCGCCGGAGAGCACCACGGCGACCGCCGCGAACTGCGCGCCCCCGGCGAAGACCAGCAGCGACATCAGCACCGGTACGGTCCAGTCGAGACCGCCGGACACGGCGATCGCCCCGAACGAGAGACCGACGAGCGCGTCCGCGACGCAGACCAGGGCGATGTCCCGCAGCACCTGCGGGTCCAGGGTCGCGAGCAGTGTTCGCCAGGTCGAACGCATGTCCACTACGATGGACACAGGACCGGCCGTTCGTCAAGGCGAACGTTCGTATGATGGAGCGAACAGCGTGGAGCAGAGCACCCCGATCGTGCGGATCGCCGCGTCGATCCGTCGCGAGCGCGAGCGGTCCGGCCTCTCGCTGAGCGAGCTGGCCAAGCGCGCCGGCATCGCGAAGTCGACGCTGTCGCAGCTCGAGGCCGGGTCCGGCAACCCCAGCGTGGAGACGCTGTGGGCGCTCGGCGTCGCGCTGGACGTGCCGTTCAGCCGGCTGGTCGAGCCGCCCCGGCCGACGGTGCGGGTGCTGCGGGCGGGCGAGGGCCCGGTGACGTACTCGGAGCAGTCCAGCTACTCCGCCACCGTGCTCGCGGCCTGCCCGCCGCACGCGCGGCGCGACATCTACCGGATCGCCGCCCAGCCCGGCGAGCCGCGCACCTCGCAGCCGCACATGCCGGGCACCACCGAGCACGTCATCATCGGCACCGGCCGGGCGCAGGTGGGCCCGCTCGACGACCCGATCGACCTCGGCCCGGGCGACTACGTCTGCTACCCGGGCGACACCCCGCACCTGTTCAAGGCGCTGACCGCGGACACCACCGCGGTGATCGTGATGGAGCACGTCTGAAGGTGGACACACGGGACACATCGGTCCCAGGCAACCGTCGGCGTCCCGCGCCCACGTCGGTCGCGATTTCGTGGCGAGATCCGCGGTTCGGCGACGGATCCGATGGCCGATCCGGGCCGGGCATGGAAAACCAGGCCGTTGCTGACGGGGGATACAACAACGACCGGGCGAACTAAATGTAGAAGATGATTGACCCCTTGATCAACTCCTGGCGCCGAATATGACGCAGGACACCGGATTTAACCGAGTCCGGTCCAGACCGTTCCGTCCCGGTATGTCCCTCAGCGGATCGTCAGCTGCCGGTTGGTCAGGCCGTTGCGGGCCGCGCGCTCGTCCCCGGTGAGCGGCGAGGTGTCCGCGAGTGCGGTCTCCAGCTCCTCCTGGAACGTCGTCGCCGGGTCCTCGAGCGCCTCCGCGCCGGTGCCGCTCGGCAGGTCCCAGACCGGGACCACGCGGCCGTGGGCGCGGAACATCCCGACGAACCGGGAGCCCTCGGCCACCACGTCCTTGCCCGCGACGTGCAGCCGAGCGAGGGCGTCGAGCAGCGGCTCCTCGTCGTACGGCAGCACCCAGCGCAGGTGCTCGCGGTTGCCCACGTCGGTCCAGTACGCCGCGCGCACCGAGGCCAGCCGCAGGCTCGGGTTGGCGGCCTGGTTCGCCTGCTCCAGGGACGCCGCGACGCTGCCGTCCGGGTCGTCGATGTCGGCGACCCAGTAGTCGAAGCCCTCGTGCACGGTCACGTCGAGGCCGTCGTCGGGGCCGCCGGCGACCAGGTCCTGCAGCCGGGGTCCGTCGCCGGGTGCGTCCGTCAGCCCGATCACGCCGGCGCCGTGCTCGGCCTCGAGCGCCTTGAGCAGCACGGCGCCGAGGTCGCGGCTCGGGTCGCCGAAGTTGTGCTGCACCTGCAGGCCGAGCCAGACGCTGCCGTCGGTGCGCACCAGCGCGGGCGCGGCCATCGGCAGCAGCGAGCAGACCTGGACCTCACGGCCGTCACCGACGCCGTCGGCCAGCACCAGCGGCGCGGTCGCGGCGGGCACGATCTCGCGCATCGCGATCAGGTCGCACTCGCCGGGCAGGCCCTCGAACGGCCGCGCGACGTACGTCGGGACCGGGCCGGCTGCGCTGCCGTGGCAGGCCTTGTAGCGCCGCCCGGAGCCGCACGGGCAGGGCTGCCGGGGACCGACCTCGCCGGCCGCCTCGGGGGTGTGCGCACGCGCCTTGACGCGGGACTTCTTGCCCATGGCGGAGCAGCCTACGCAGCCGCGGGGGACCGGGTGCGGCCGGGCTCAGACGGACAGCAGCGCGAACACCGACGAGCGGGTCTCGCTGCGCTCGCTCCACCACTCGTCGGCGAGCACGCCGACGATCGCCATGCCGCGGCCGGCCAGCGCGGAGGAGGGTGCGTTGACCCGGTGCGGCCGGGTGGCGGCGCCGCCGTCGGTGACCTGCACCTGCAGCCCGCGGGGCTCGAGCCCCCAGGAGACCAGGATGCTCCCGTCGGCCAGCGGCCGGGCGTGACGCACCGAGTTGGCGACCAGCTCCGAGACGATGACGCGGGCATCCTCGACGACCTCGGACCTGCCGCCGCGGTCGGTCAGCCAGGCCTGGAGCCGTTGCCTGGCCACGGACACGGAAGAAGCGGCGAAGGGCAGACGCATCGTCACCGGCGCCGCGACAGCGCTGTTGCTCGGCACGGGCTCCTCACCTGGTTCGGAAGGCTGGCTCAAGGGGTCTACGCGCTGATGGTTCCCGGGCCCTCTCGGCGTGAAACACGCCTCCCTATGGCGTGCGTCTCAGCGCGAACCCGCTGGTCAGGACACGCGCGAGGGCCCGTCGAGGTGGTCCAGGGCCATCCCCGGGTCGTCGGTGATCACGGCCTCGACGCCGAGCCGGGTGCACAGGTCGAGGTCCTCGGGGGTGTTCACGGTCCAGACGTGGATGCGGCGCCGGCGCTTCTGCAGCCGCCGGCCGAGCCGCGGGGTCTCGCGCAGCAGCTGGATGCCGGGGCCGGCGATCCAGCCCGGCGCCAGCAGGCTGGTGGTCAGCTGCCAGGAGTACTGGCTGTCGATCAGCAGCACCACCTCGAGCTCCGGGGCGAGCTTCTTGACCCGGGTCAGCGCCACCGAGGAGAAGCTCATCACCCGGGCCGGGGAGTCGACGCCGGCCCAGCCGTACCGCGCGAGCAGGTCGACGAGGCGACGTTCCACCAGACCGGCGTACCGCGTCGGGTGCTTGGTCTCGATCGCCAGGTCGACGGGACGGTCGTAGTCGCGCACCGCCTCGACCAGGCGCGCGAGGGTGAGCACCCGGCGGCTGCCGAGGTCGACCTCGGGGGCCTCGTCGTCGAGGTCGGCCCAGGGGTTCTTCCAGGACGCGAAGTCCAGCTCGTCGAGCTGCGCGAGCTCCATGGTGGAGACCAGCCCGCGGCCGTTGCTGGTGCGGTCGACGCGGCGGTCGTGCACGCAGACGAGGTGCCCGTCGGCGGTGAGCCGGACGTCGCACTCGAGGCCCTCGGCGCCTTCGTCGAGCGCAGCGAGGTACGCACCGAGGGTGTGCTCGGGGTTGACGTGGCTGGACCCACGGTGTGCGACCACCTGAGGACGCCCCTCGACGGGGAGCATGCATCCATCGTTGCACCCGGGCGTCGTCGAGCGCGTCAGCCCCGCTGGGTGCGCAGGAACCTGCCGAAGTGCGGCACCGTGAACGCCACCGTGCCCCGCTCGCTGGAGTAGACGAGGCCCTTCTTGATCAGCCCGTCGCGCGCGGGGGAGAGGCTCTGCGGCTTGCGGCCGAGCGACTTCGCGACGTCGGCGGTGGGCACCGCGCCGTCCTCGTGGTGCGCGGCGAGCTCGGCCATCGTGCGCATGTAGTCGCGCTCGGCCGGGGTGGCCCGGTCGTAGCGGGCGCCGAAGAAGCCGACCGCGAGCTCCGCCTCGGCCTCGGGCGCCGCCTCCGCGACGTCGGAGACCTCGATCGGGCTGGCCACCGCGGCGTCCCAGGTGACCTTGCCGTAGGCCTGCACGAAGTACGGGTAGCCGTCGGTCATCGCGTACAGCTCGTCGAGCGCGTCGGGGGTGTAGCCGACGTCCTCGGTGCCGGCCGGGACGAGCAGCGCCCGGTCGGCCATCTCGCGCGGCAGCCGGTCGACCACGACGTAGCGGAACAGCCGCTCGGCGTACGACTTGCTGGCGGCCAGGGCGACCGGGAGGTGCGGCAGCCCGGCACCCACGACCACCAGGGGCGCCCCCTGCTGGCTGATCTCGTGGCAGGCCCCGCACAGCGCGGCGAGCTCCTCGGTGCGGACGTCCTGCATCTCGTCGACGAACAGCGCGATGCCGACGCCGAGGTCGCGGGCCAGGTCGGCGACGTCGGTGAACAGCTCGACGAGGTCGAGCTCGAGGTCGCCGGAGTCGGCGCGTCCCCGGGTGGCGGGTACGTCGGTGGGCGGCTGCCAGCGCACGCCCTTGCGGTCCTCGAGGCGGGTGCGCAGCGCGAACGCCTTGAGCACGCCGGTGACCGCCTCCACCCGGTCGGGGTCACGGTGCCGGTGCGCGAGCTCGCGGACCGCCGCGTGCACCGCCTGCGCGAGCGGCAGCCGCAGCGACTGGTCGGGACGGGCCTCGAGCTTGCCGGTGCCCCAGGCGCGCTGCACCGCGAGGCCGCGGAGCGCGTTGAGGAGCACGGTCTTGCCGACGCCCCGCAGCCCCGACAGCACCATCGAGCGCTCGGGCCGGCCGGCGGCGACCCGCTCCAGGGTCACCTCGAACTGCTGCAGCTGCCGGTCGCGGCCGGCGAGCTCGGGGGGCCGCTGGCCGGCACCGGGGGCGTAGGGGTTGCGTACCGGGTCCACGCTCGCACAGTATCCGGACGTCTAGCGCAATCCGTAGATTTCGCTAGCAAGCCGAATCGTGTCGCGCCGCGCGGGTCACGTCGAACGCCGACGCCAGGCTGCTGCGCAGCGCCTCGACGAGGTCGGGCACCTCGTCGAACGGCAGCCGGAAGGTGCCCGTGCACACTCCGCCGGACCAGAGGGACAGCACCACGACGTCGGCCTCCGGGTGCCAGGTGACCCGCAGCGCACGTTCGGGACCGCGGGCGTCGAGGAAGACCTCGCCGGTCGCGGGGAGCGGGGACACCGGCTGCACACCGCAAGTGTGACGCTCGACACCCGGGGTGTCAGCCCTCCGCCCTAGACTTTGCCCGTGCCCGAGCTGCCCGAGGTGGAGGGCCTCGCTCTCGACCTGCGAGGCCGGCTGGACGGTCACGCCATCACCCGGGTCGACATCGCCGCCTTCAGCGCACTCAAGACCTTCGACCCGCCGCTGAGCGCGATCAACGGCTCGTTCGTCGACGACGTGACCCGGCACGGCAAGTTCATCGACGTCAGCGCGTCCGGGCTGCACCTGGTGCTGCACCTGGCCCGCGGCGGGTGGGTGCGGTTCCGCGACGAGGTCCCGACGCTGCCGCCCAAGCCGTCGAACAAGTCGCCGATGGCCGCCCGGTTGCACCTCGACGACGGCTCCGGCCTGGACATCACCGAGGCGGGCACCAAGAAGCGGCTGGCGTTGTACGTCGTGCGCGACCCGCTCGACGTACCCGGCATCGCCAGCCTGGGCCCCGACCCGCTGTCCGAGGCGTTCACGATCGACGTGCTCGGCCGGATCCTGCAGGACAACGGTCGGGCGCAGGTCAAGGGCGTGCTGCGCCACCAGGGCACCATCGCCGGGATCGGCAACGCCTACTCCGACGAGCTGCTGCACGCCGCGAAGATGTCGCCGTTCAAGCCGGCGAACACCATCGTCGGCGACGACCTGCAGACGCTGTACGACGCGATCCGCACCGTGCTCGGCGACGCCGTCGACCGCTCGCGCGGGCTGGCGGCGGCGGACCTGAAGGGCGAGAAGAAGAGCAACCTCGCGGTGCACGGGCGCACCGGCCTGCCGTGCCCGGTGTGCGGCGACACCGTGCGCGAGGTGTCGTTCGCCGACTCGTCGCTGCAGTACTGCCCGACCTGCCAGACCGGCGGCAAGCCGCTGGCCGACCGACGGATGTCGAAGCTGCTGAAGTAGCGTCGAGTCATGATCCCCACGGTTGCGATCAGCGGCGTTCCCGACCCGCTCCCCGAGGGTCTCTCGGTGCTCGACGTGCGCGAGCCCGACGAGTGGCAGCACGGCCACATCGCGGGCGCGCTGCACATCCCGCTGCGCGACCTGCCGGCCCGGCTCTCCGAGCTGCCCGACGGGCAGACCCTGGTCGTGTGCAAGGTCGGCGCCCGGTCGGCGCAGGCGGCGATGTTCCTGCAGCACCAGGGCCACGACGTCGTCAACCTCGACGGCGGGCTGCTCGACTGGGAGGCCGCCGGCCGGCCGCTGGTCAGCGAGACCGGTCAGGCGCCGCAGGTCATCTGAACGCCCGCGGCAGCGGGACGTCGAGCGCGCGGCGCAGCCGGCCCAGGTACGTCGTGCGCGGCACCTCGACCACGCCGAGGCTGGCGAGGTGGTCGGTGCGCCACTGCACGTCGACGAGCCGGTCGGCGGCGTGCTCGTCGCGGAGCAGGTCGACCAGCGCCACCAGCGCGACCTTCGACGCGTCGCGGGCCCGGTGGAACATCGACTCGCCCGCGAAGAGCCCGCCGATCGCGACGCCGTACAGGCCGCCGGCGAGTCGGCCGTCGTACCAGGCCTCCACGGAGTGCGCCCAGCCGAGGCGGTGCAGCCGGGCGTAGGCGGCGCGGATCCGGTCGTCGATCCAGGCGCCGTCGCGGCCCGGGTCGGCGCAGGCGTCGATGACCTCCTCGAAGGCGGTGTCCACGCGGATCTGGTAGCGGCGGCAGGACTGCCGCAGCGACCGGGACACCTGCAGGCCGTCGAGGGGCAGCACGCCGCGCTCGATCGGCGACCACCAGAGCATCCCGACCGACCACTGCTCGGCGGGCATCGGGAACAACCCCTGCCGGTACGCCGCGAGCAGCGTCCCCGGCTCGAGGTCCGCACCCATGCCGACCAGGTCGTCGCCGGCGTCGTCGGCGGGCAGGCCCGTGACGTCCGGGAACACCCAGCCCGTGGCGGGCGGCTCGGTCGGCATGCCATCCATGCAACCAGGCTGTCACCAGCCGACGGCTACAGTCACCGCAGGAGCACGCACGACCTCGGAGGACCGGATGGGCATCGGCAGCACGATCGGCAAGAGCATCGCGCCGCACGTGGGCAAGGCCGCTCCGGAGCTGTCCACCCACTTCGTGCAGGAGGCGATGCGGCGGGCGATCAGCGGCGTGGGGCCGCTGCCGCCGGCGGCGCACGCCGCCGAGAAGCAGCTCGAGGAGCAGCGCGGCGACGTGGACCGGGCGATCCACGAGGTGATCGAGAACCACATCATGTACTCCGCGGCCCAGGGCTTCGCCACGAACCTCGGCGGGCTGGTCACCGCGGCGGTGACGATCCCCGCGAACATCACCGGGCTGGCGCTGATCCAGTGCCGCGAGGTGGCCGGCATCGCGCACCTGCGCGGCTACGACCTCGACGACCCCCGGGTCCGCAACGCGCTGCTGGCCTGCATCCTCGGCGAGGACACGGTCCGCAAGCTGGTGAAGAAGCGCAAGCTGCCGAGCACCCCGATGGGCATCGCCACGGCCCCGGCGTACGACGCGCACCTCGACCGGATCATGGCCGCCGAGGTCACCTCCGAGCTGATCAGCCGGGTCGCCGGCAAGCGGATGGCGGTGGCGGCGAGCCGCCGGGTCCCGGTGGTGGGCGGCGTGGTCGGAGCGGGCGCCGACGCCTACGCCACCTGGCAGGTCGGCCGCTACGCCGACCGGGAGCTGCTGCCCCGGATCCGCCGGTAGGCGCCGAGCGCGAGGGCGGCGGCACGGTGGGTGTCCGCGGTGCGCACCAGCTTGCGCTTGGCCCGGAACCACAGCCCGCGCGAGCGCTCCAGCTCCGCGTGGGCGGCGTCGCGCTCGCGGCGCATCAGCCGCTCCTCGTGCTGCAGCCGGGCCGCCTCCTCGAGCAGGGTCACGATCGAGGCCATCGCGGCGTCGGCGACGGCGTCCTCGTCGGGGGTGTCGGGGTCGGCGTACCCGGTGTCGGCCTCGGCGTCCGGACGGAGCTCGTCGAGCGAGCCGACCACGTCGTACCCGCGACCGGCCAGCTCCTTGATCCAGGCCTCGGAGAGCTCCACCGCCCAGGCGCGTACGTCGGCGGGCAGCGCGAGCCGCGGTGAGCCGGAGCGCTGCGACAGCGTGCGGTGCGCGAGCAGCTCGCGGACGAACTGGCGGTAGTCCTCGTTGGCGAGCACGCCCCGGTTCACCCGCGAGTTGATCCGGCGGACCAGCGCGGTCTCGGGCACCCCCATCGACGGGTTCGCGCGCGTGGTCTCCGGGGCGAGCGCGTCGGGGTCGAGGCCGAGCACGGAGGCGAACCGCTGCCAGAGGAGGTCGCGCGGGGCACCGGCCCGCGGCACCGTGACCAGGTGCACCTGGTCGGGCGGCAGGGTGCTGCCCCACCGGTCGAGGACGTCGGGAACCTCCTGGACGCCCCAGAACCACGACGCGAGCTCGCTGCCGCGCGAGGGGTCGGTGACCCGGTCGAGGAAGCCGCGGTAGCTCACCGTGCGGCGGTGCTTGACGTTCTCCTGCCACTCGGCGGGGATCTGCCGAACCAGGTCCCGTGCGGAGAGCACGACGTGCACCTCGCGGCCCTCGCCGAACGAGTCGAACGCGCGGTGTACCTGCTGCTTGCTGGCGGTGGCCAGGATCTCGTGGGAGACGATCACGGTGCCCGGCCAGGCGCGCACCCGCTCGGCGAGCCGGTCCCAGGCGCCGACCGCCTGCTTCTCGAGGCCACCCCAGGGCAGCTCCATCAGGTCGAGCGCGGCGAGGAAGTGCTCGTCGAACCGCTCCGCCGGGTAGAGCACGCCCTGCGCGGCGAGCCGCTCGCGGTTCTGCCAGAGCACGTCCTGCACGAACGAGGTGCCGGTCTTGGGGGCACCGACGTGCACGAGCAGGCGTCGCGACTCGCTCACGTGCCGGCTGCTCCCTCTCCTCGTCGGGCGGCCCACCCCGTGCGGACGGCGCCGAGCAGCGCCTCCAGCACCGCGGCGGTGCGGGGGCGGGTCGGCAGGTCCCCGTCGAGGGGGGCGAGCGCGTCCAGCGAGCCGTGCACAGGGTATCCGTCGGCGCGCAGGTCGTCGGCCACCTCCCTGGCCCGGCCGACCGCCCAGTCGTGGTGGTCGGCGGGCAGCGTGAGCTGTCGGCCGCTCGGTGCGGACGGGGTGAACAGCGCCGCGGCACGCCGGGTGGCGACCTGCCGATCGGGGTCGCGGGCACGGACCCCGAGCACCGCGTTGACCCGCCGGAGCGCGTCACAGGCCGCGGGGGACAGGTCGCGGCAGCGGGCCCGG
>JABFXA010000069.1 GCA_013361955.1 Nocardioidaceae bacterium | reverse complement strand
ACCTGTCCGGGTCCCGAGGCCGCGCTGGCGCTGGTCGGCGCCGCCCGCCGGCTGGGCATCCAGGCCAAGGCCCGCGAGGTGCGCGGCGTGGACCGGGTGGTGATCCGCGACGGCGACGCCATCGGCGCGCTGCTCGCCCGCCTCGGTGCGCACGAGTCGCTGATGGCCTGGGAGGAGCGCCGGATGCGGCGCGAGGTCCGCGCCACCGCGAACCGGCTCGCCAACTTCGACGACGCCAACCTGCGCCGGTCCGCCCGGGCCGCGGTCGCCGCCGGCGCCCGGGTCGAGCGGGCCCTGGAGATCCTCGGCGACGAGGTCCCCGACCACCTCAAGCTCGCCGGCGACCTGCGCCTGGAGCACAAGCAGGCCTCGCTCGAGGAGCTCGGCCAGCTGCACGTGCCGCCGCTGACCAAGGACGCGATCGCCGGCCGGATCCGCCGGCTGCTCGCGATGGCCGACAAGCGCGCCCAGGAGCTCGGCATCCCGGACACCGAGGCCAGCCTCACCCCGGAGATGCTCGCCGACCAGGCCTGAGCCGGGGGAGGGGGTCACGCTGCCGACCCGATATCGGTGTGCTTTCAGTGACCCAGGGGTCACTCCGCCGACCCGATGTCGGAGGAATCCCGGTTACTGATCCGTACGACGAGCGGCCGCGAGCGCACCGAGGGGCAGACGGTAGGGTCGATGTCCGGTGCTGGCCGTCACCGGCGACGCCGCGCCGACCCCGACCTGCAGCTCTCAGCAACGAGGAGAACCTCCCGTGACCGTTCGCGTGGGTATCAACGGATTCGGCCGGATCGGCCGCAACTTCTTCCGGGCCGTGCAGGCCTCGGGTGCCGACATCGAGGTGGTCGCCGCCAACGACCTCGGCGACCTCAAGACGATGACGCACCTGCTCAAGTACGACTCGATCCTGGGCCGGTTCCCCGAGGAGGTCTCGGTCGTCGACGACGGGATCAAGGTCGGCAACCGGACCCTGAAGATCCTGGCCGAGAAGGACCCGGCCCAGCTGCCGTGGAAGGACCTCGGCGTCGACGTCGTCGTCGAGTCCACCGGCTTCTTCACGGACGCCGAGAAGGCGAAGGAGCACGTCGAGGGCGGCGCCAAGAAGGTGATCATCTCGGCGCCCGCGAAGAACGAGGACATCACGATCGTGATGGGCGTCAACCACGAGGACTACGACCCCGAGCAGCACACGATCGTCTCCAACGCGTCCTGCACCACCAACTGCCTCGCGCCGATGGCGAAGGCCCTCAACGACGAGTTCGGCATCGTCAAGGGCCTGATGACCACCATCCACGCCTACACGCAGGACCAGAACCTGCAGGACGCACCGCACAAGGACCTCCGCCGGGCCCGTGCCGCCGCGATTAACATCGTGCCCACGTCGACCGGCGCCGCGAAGGCGATCGGCCTGGTGCTGCCGGAGCTCAAGGGCAAGCTCGACGGCTACGCACTGCGGGTGCCCACGCCGACCGGCTCCGCCACCGACCTGTCCTTCGAGGCCGGCCGCGAGACCACCGTCGACGAGGTGAACGCCGCGGTCAAGGCCGCCGCCGAGGGCCCGCTCCAGGGCTTCCTCCGCTACACCGAGGACCCGATCGTCTCCTCCGACATCGTCACCGACCCGGCGTCGTGCATCTTCGACTCCGGCCTGACCAAGGTGATCGGCAACCAGGTGAAGGTCGTCGGCTGGTACGACAACGAGTGGGGCTACTCCAACCGCCTCGCGGACCTGATCCTCCACGTCGGCGCCGGCCTGTGACCCTGCTCGACGACCTCGGCGACGTACGAGGGAAGCGCGTCCTGGTCCGCTCGGACCTCAACGTGCCCCTCGACGGTGACCGGATCACCGACGACGGCCGGGTGCGCGCCAGCGTGCCGACCATCCGCACGCTCGCCGACGCGGGCGCGCGGGTGGTCGTGGTGGCCCACCTCGGCCGGCCGAAGGGCGCGCCCGAGGCCAGGTACTCGCTCCGCCCGGTGGCGGACCGGCTCTCCGAGCTGCTCGGCACCGGGGTGGCGTTCGCCGAGGACACCGTCGGCGAGTCCGCGGAGGCGACGGTCGCCCGGCTCGGTGACGGCGACGTCGCACTGCTGGAGAACGTCCGGTTCAACCCGGGCGAGACCAGCAAGGACGACGCCGAGCGGGGCGCGTTCGCCGACCGGCTCGCGGGCCTCGCGGACCTGTTCGTCAGCGACGGGTTCGGCGTGGTGCACCGCAAGCAGGCCTCCGTGTACGACGTCGCACAGCGGCTGCCGCACGCGATGGGCGGCCTGGTCGCCACCGAGATCGACGTGCTGCGGCGGCTCACCGAGGACCCCGAGCGCCCGTACGTCGTGGTGCTCGGCGGCTCGAAGGTCTCCGACAAGCTCGGCGTCATCGACAACCTGCTCGGCAAGGCCGACCGGCTGCTGATCGGCGGCGGCATGGTGTTCACCTTCCTCAAGGCCCAGGGCCACGAGGTCGGCACCAGCCTGCTCGAGGAGGACCAGCTCGGCACCTGCCGCGGCTACCTGCGGCGCGCCCAGGAGAGCGGCGTCGAGATCGTGCTGCCCACCGACATCGTCGTCGCGCCGGAGTTCAAGGCCGACGCGCCCGCGACCGTGGTGGCCGCCGACGAGATGCCGGCGGACCAGATGGGCCTCGACATCGGTCCCGAGTCCGGCAAGGCGTTCGCGCAGGCGCTCGCCGACGCCCGGACGGTGTTCTGGAACGGCCCGATGGGCGTCTTCGAGTTCGACGCGTTCGCCGGCGGCACCCGGGCGGTCGCCGAGGCGCTGACCCACGTCGACGGCCTGTCGGTCGTCGGCGGCGGCGACTCGGCCGCGGCGGTGCGCACGCTCGGCTTCGACGAGGCGGCCTTCGGGCACATCTCCACCGGTGGCGGCGCCAGCCTCGAGTACCTCGAGGGCAAGGACCTCCCCGGGATCGACGTCCTCTCCTGACCCCGCCCCACCCCCAGACAAGGACCCGCATGCCCAAGCACAGCCGCGTCCCGCTCATGGCGGGCAACTGGAAGCAGAACCTGAACCACCAGGAAGCGGTGGTCCTGGTCCAGAAGCTCGCGTGGACGCTGTCGGACAAGAAGCACGACCACGGCAAGGTCGAGGTGGCCGTGCTGCCGCCGTACACCGACCTGCGGAGCGTGCAGACCCTGGTCGACGGCGACAAGCTGGAGATCCGGTACGGCGCGCAGGACGTCTCCGAGCACGACGGCGGCGCGTACACCGGGGAGATCTCCTGGTCGATGCTCGCCAAGCTCGGCTGCTCGTACGTCGTGGTCGGGCACTCCGAGCGGCGCCAGTACCACCGCGAGACCGACGAGGTCGTGAACGCCAAGGCCAAGAAGGTCCTCGAGGGCAAGATGACCCCGATCGTGTGCGTCGGCGAGGGGCTCGACGTACGCCAGGAGGGCCGGCACGTCGAGCACACGCTCGAGCAGCTCGACGGCTCGCTGTCCGGGCTCAAGGCCGAGCAGGTCGCCGGCCTGGTGGTGGCCTACGAGCCGGTCTGGGCCATCGGCACCGGCGAGGTGGCCACCCCCGAGGACGCCCAGGAGGTGTGCGCGGCGATCCGCGCCCGGGTCTCCGAGGTGCACGGCGAGGACACCGGCAACAGCCTGCGGATCCTGTACGGCGGCTCGGTGAAGGCTGCGAACGTGGCCGGCATCATGGAGAAGACCGACGTCGACGGCTGCCTCGTCGGCGGCGCGAGCCTGCAGCCCGACGAGTTCGGCGGGATCTGCCGCTACTACGACATGCCGGTCATCTGACGCCCAGGCGTGAGTTAGGCTTTCCCACCGTGGTCATCACCTTCACCGTGCTGCTCATCCTGACCAGCCTGCTGCTCATCCTGCTCGTCCTGCTCCACAAGGGCAGGGGCGGTGGGCTCTCCGACATGTTCGGCGGTGGCGTGTCCAGCGGCCTCGGCGGATCGTCGGTGGCCGAGCGGAACCTCGACCGGATCACCATCGGTGCCGGCGTGATCTGGTTCGCCTGCATCATCGCCCTCGGGCTGCTGCTCAAGGCCGGCGGCTGACCGCCGTACCCCGCCAGCCCGAACGTCCCTCTCGCACGAACTGACAGGAGCACCAAGCGTGGCAGCAGGTGGAGGCAACGCCATCCGGGGCAGCCGTGTCGGCGCCGGTCCGATGGGTGAGGCAGAGCGGGGCGAGGCCGCGCCGCGGCAGCGCGTCGTCTACTTCTGTGCGCACGAGCACGAGTCGGTGATCACCTTCGCGGTCGAGGCGCAGATCCCGGAGTCCTGGGACTGCCCGCGCTGCGGTCTGCCGGCGAGCCTGGACTCCGACAACCCGCCCCCGCCGCCGAAGATCGAGCCGTACAAGACGCACCTCGCCTACGTGAAGGAGCGTCGCTCCGACAAGGAGGCCGAGGACATCCTCGACGAGGCCATCCAGACCCTCCGCGACCGTCGCAAGCGCGGCGAGATCGTCTTCTGATCGTCGCCTCAGCGGAGGCGGGAGGCGGAGCCGGCGTCGAGGAACCAGGTGGTGCCGAGGCGGCCGACGACGCCGGCGGCGGGGACGTCGTGCCGGTTGGTGCCGTCGGCGAGGGCCCGCGCGACGGCGTCGGCCTTGGCCTCGCCGGAGACCACGAACCAGACCTCGCGGGAGCGGTTCAGCGCCTCGTAGGTGAGGGTGACCCGCTCGGGCGGGGGCTTCGGGGAGCCGGTGACGCCGACGACGATGCGGTCCCGGGCGTCGAGCTGGGGGAAGCCGGGGAACAGCGACGCGACGTGCCCGTCGGGCCCCACCCCGAGCATGAGCACGTCGAACTCGCCGGCGCCGGAGGTGCGCAGCTGCTCGGCGTACGCGTCGGCCGCGGCCTCGACGTCCGCGTAGCCGGCGTCGGAGGCGGGGATCTCGTGCACCTTGGCCGGGTCGACGTCGACGTGGTCGAGCAGGGCCGCGCGGGCCTGCCGGGCGTTGCGCTCGTCGTCGCCGCCGGGCACGTAGCGCTCGTCGCCCCACCAGAACACCACCCGCGACCAGTCCAGGTCGACGCGCTTCGACGCGGTCACCGCCGCCTCGTGGATCGCGTCGGCGATGGTGCCGCCGGTGAGCCCGACCTGCGGCTCACGGCCGGCCGCCTGGGCCTCCGCGAGACGGGTGACCAGCCGGGTCGCGACCGCCTCGGCGAGCTCCTGCGACGAGGCGTGGCGGACGATCTCGGGCTCGGGCATGTCAGGCCTTCTTCCGGGTGGTCGCGGCGGTCCCGGTGCGGGCCATCCGCTTCACCGTGTCGGCGTAGATCTCGTCGGGGTCGAGCCGGCGCAGCTCCTCCGACAGCAGCTCGTCGAGCTCGCGACGGCGGAGCGCGACCGGCCGGTCGGGCTCACCGGGGGAGGCCAGCGTGGCCAGCCGGCCGTCGGGCCGGGAGACGACCACGTCGCCCTGCCGGGTGCCGAGCCGGACCTCGGTGATGCCCGGGCCGCGCGAGCTGCGGCGCTCGACGTTCACCTTCAGCCGGTCGCCGAGCCAGGCGGACAGCAGGTCGGCGCTCGGGCTGATCCGCTAGCCGGTCACCGACGCGGAGGTCACCTTGTGCCGCTGCTGGTCGAGCGCCGCGGCGAGCAGCGCCCGCCAGCCCGTGATCCTGGTCCAGGCCAGGTCGGTGTTGCCCGGCGCGTAGTGGTGGCACTGGGTGAGCATCGCCTTCGCCTTGCCGCGGGCCACCGCCGCCGCGTCGGTGATCCGCCTGGTGCCGAGCCGGCCGAGCGGGTCGCTCGCGGGGTCGTCGGGGGCGTCGGTCGGCCACCAGACGACGACGGGGGAGTCGGGCAGCAGCAGCGGGAGCACGACGCTCTCGGCGTGCCGGGTGACCTCGCCGTGCAGCCGGATGATCGCCCGCTCGCCGGCCAGGCCGGAGCCGATGCCGACCTGGGCATCCACCCGGGGGGCACCGCGGCGGGACCCGCTGACCACCACCAGGATCCGCGCCGGGTGCTCGCGCGACGCGGACCGGGCCACCGTCATGGCAGCGTCGGCGCCGTCGTCGTCGGTCACGATCACGAGGGTCATGATCATCCCCATCGCGGGGCTGCCGGCGCTGCGCCGGGCCCGCACGAACTCCGCGGCGATCGCGGAGGAGCTCGTCTCGGTCAGCTCGATCACGGGGCTACGGCCTCCTCCACACGCGTCCGTCGCGGGCCAGCATCTTCACCGCGGACTCCGGTCCCCAGGTGCCGGCCTCGTAGGTGTCCGGCCCGCCGTGCGCGGCCCAGTAGTCCACGATCGGGTCGAGGATCCTCCAGGACAGCTCGACCTCCTCGTGCTGCGGGAACAGCGGCGGGTCGCCGAGGAGCACGTCGAGGATCAGCCGCTCGTACGCCTCCGGGGAGGACTCGGTGAACGAGCCGCCGTACGCGAAGTCCATGTTCACGTCGCGGATCTCCATCGAGCTGCCCGGCACCTTCGACCCGAAGCGGAGCGTGACGCCCTCGTCGGGCTGGATCCGGACCACCAGCACGTTGTGGGTGAGCTCCTCGGTCGAGGTCTCGGTGAACGGCAGGTGCGGGGCGCGCTTGAACACCACGGCCACCTCGGTCACCCGGCGGCCGAGCCGCTTGCCGTGCCGCAGGTAGAACGGCACCCCGGCCCAGCGGCGGGTCTCCACGTCGAGCTTGATCGCGGCGAACGTCTCGGTCGAGGAGTCGGAGGGGATGTCGGGCTCCTGGAGGTACCCGGGCACCTGTACGCCGCCGGCCCAGCCCTCGGTGTACTGGCCGCGGGCGGTGGTCAGGTCGAGGCGGCGCGGGAGCACCACGGAGGAGAGCACCTTCTGCTTCTCCAGGCGCAGCGCGGACGCCTCGAACGACGTCGGCTCCTCCATCGCGATCAGCGCCATCAGCTGCAGCAGGTGGTTCTGGATCACGTCGCGCGCGGCGCCGATGCCGTCGTAGTAGCCGGCCCGGCCGCCGATGCCGATGTCCTCGGCCATCGTGATCTGCACGTGGTCGACGTAGTTGGCGTTCCAGATCGGCTCGAACATCGTGTTGGCGAAGCGCATCGCCAGGATGTTCTGCACCGTCTCCTTGCCGAGGTAGTGGTCGATCCGGAACACCGACTCCGGCGGGAACACCTCGTGGATCACCCGGTTCAGCTCGCGGGCGCTCTCGAGGTCCGAGCCGAACGGCTTCTCGACGACCACCCGCCGCCAGCTGTCCGGGCGCTGCTCGGCGAGGCCGTGCTCCTTGAGCTGGCCGATCACGTCGGGGAAGAACCGCGGCGGGATGGACAGGTAGAAGGCGTGGTTGCCGCCGGTGCCGCGCACCCGGTCGAGGTCCTGGGTCACCTGCCGAAGGTGCTCGAACGCCGCGTCGTCGGCGAAGTCGCCCTGCACGAACCGGAAGCCCTCGGCGAGCTGGTGCCAGACCTCCTCGCGGAACTCGGTGCGGGCGTGCTCCTTGACCGCGTCGTGGACGACCTGCGCGAAGTCCTGGTCGGCCCAGTCGCGGCGGGCGTAGCCGACCAGCGAGAAGCCGGGCGGCAGCAGCCCGCGGGCGGCCAGGTCGTAGATCGCCGGCATCACCTTCTTGCGCGACAGGTCGCCGGTGACCCCGAAGATGACCAGCCCGCAGGGCCCCGCGATGCGGGGCATCCGCCGGTCCTGCGGGTCGCGGAGCGGGTTCTGCCAGGCCGTCGACGCAGTCCCCGCCTCCGTCATGCCAGCGCCTCGCGCACCGCCGCCGTCCCGGCGGCCAGGTCGGTGAGGTGCAGCCGGAGCACCGGTCGGCCGTGGTCGGCGAGCACCGACGCGTCGCCCGCGGCCTGGGCCGCGATCAGCCGGCCGAACGTGTACTCCTTGCCGGGTACGGCGAGGTCCTCGGCCGGGTCGGCGGTGACCTGCACGTAGACGCCCTCGGGCGGCCCGCCCTTGTGGAACTGGCCGGTCGAGTGCAGGAACCGCGGCCCCCACCCGAAGGTCACCGGCCGTCGCACCCGGTGCGCCAGCGTGTTGCGTACGTCGGCGAGGTCGGCGACCTCGAGCCGGTCGAGGTAGGCCATCACCGCGACGTACCCCTGCGACCCGTCGACCTGCGCCAGCAGCGCGGTGACCGCGTCGCGGACGGTCGAGGCGTCGCCCAGCCAGTCGCCGCCGAGCGCCCGCACCTGCACCGGCCCGTCGGTGAACGCGGGCGGCGTGGTGTCGGGGCTGCCCTCGAGCATCGACCGGGCGGCCTTCTTGGCGCTCTCCACGTCGGGCTGGTCGAAGGGGTTGATGCCGAGCAGCCGGCCGGCCGTGGCGGTGGCCACCTCCCACAGCAGCAGCTGTGCGCCGAGCGTGCCGGACACCGTCACCTCGGAGCCCGCGGACCCCTCACCGGTGTCGTCGGGGTCGTGCTCGGCGTCGACGTCGGTGCCGTCGGCGTCGGCGGCCAGCCGGGCCAGCGTGACGTCGTGCGGCGGCAGCGCGACCTCCGGGGCGGAGTCGTCGCCGACGACGACGGGTAGCAGCCCGGTGCCCTCCTTGCCGGTGCTCTCCGCGACGAGCTGCTCGGCCCAGTCGGCGAAGCCGGCCAGCCCGGAGCCCTGGTCGACGAGCACCAGCTTGTTGCGCAGCGGGGTGGTGCCCGCGATCGCGGCGCCGAGCCGGAGGCCCGGGTTGCCCTCGCCGTCGTCCCCGAGCAGGTCGGCGACCGCCTCGGCCTCGTCGAGCAGCGTCTCGATGTCGGCACCGGCCAGCCCGCTGGGCACCAGCCCGAAGGCGGTGAGCGCGGAGTACCGGCCGCCGACGTTCGGGTCGGCGTTGACCACCCGGTAGCCGTCGGCGCGGGACTGCTCGTCGAGCGGGCTGCCCGGGTCGGTGACCACCACGATGCGGGTGGCCGGGTCGATCCCGGCGTTGCGGAACGCCTGCTCGTAGGCGCGGCGCTGCGAGTCGGTCTCGACCGTCGACCCGGACTTGCTCGACACCACCACCACGGTGCGGTCGAGCCGGTCGCCGAGCGCGGCCCGGACCTGGTCGGGGTGGCTGGAGTCGAGGACGGTCAGGTCGACGTCGTACGTCGCGCAGATCACCTCGGGCGCCAGCGACGAGCCACCCATGCCGCACAGAACGACGTGGTCGAGGCCGGCGTCGTTGAGCTCGCTGCGCAGCGCCGCCACCTCGCCGACGAGCGGGCGCGAGCTGCGGGGGAGGCCGACCCAGGAGAGCCGGACCTTGGACTCCGGCTCGGCGTCGGGACCCCAGAGCGTGGCGTCCTGCTCGAAGAGCCTGCCCGCGAACCCGTCCTCGACGAGCCGCGGGACGTGGTGCCGCACCGCGTCGGCCGCGGCCCCGGTGGCCACGACCTCGAGGGAGTCGCTCACTGCTTCGACCCTGCCGCCGCCTCCAGCTGTTCGCGCACGGTGGTCACGAGGTCGTCCCAGGACTTCACGAACTTGTCGACGCCCTCGCGCTCGAGGACCGCGATGACGTCGTCGTACTCGATGCCCAGCTTGGCCAGGTCGCCCATCACCTGGTCGGCCTCGGCGTACTTGGTGGTGACCTGGTCGCCGAGCACCTCGCCGTGGTCGGCGAACGCCTGCAGGGTCTTCTCCGGCATCGTGTTCACGACGTTCGCGACCAGCAGGTCGGTGACGTACATGGTGTCGCGGTACTCCGGGTTCTTCACCCCGGTCGAGGCCCAGAGCGGCCGCTGGGTGTTCGCGCCGGCCGCCTTCAGCGCCTGGAACCGCTCGCCGGCGAACTTCTCCTCGTAGGCGCGGTAGGCGTGCCGCGCGTTGGCGACCCCGGCCTTGCCCTTGAGGTTGCCGGCCTGCGGGTCGCCGAGGGCGTCGAGCCGCTTGTCGATCTCGGTGTCGACCCGGGAGACGAAGAACGACGCGACCGAGTGGATCTTCGACAGGTCGTGGCCGTTGTCCTTCGCCTTCTCGAGGCCCTCGAGGTAGGCGTCCATCACGCCGTCGTAGCGACCCAGCCCGAAGATCAGCGTGACGTTGACGCTG
>JABFXA010000380.1 GCA_013361955.1 Nocardioidaceae bacterium | reverse complement strand
CAGCGGGCCACGTCGAGCTCGGCGAGCGCGGCGCCGGCGCGCAGCAGCGCGTGGCGCAGGGCCTGGTCGGCCTCCGTCGAGTCCGGCACCTGGCGGCGGCTGGTCGCCGGGTGGCAGGTCCACACCACGCCGGCGCCGGCCCGGCGCGGCACCAGGCCGAGCTCGGCGCCCTCCACGAGCACCCCCTCGCCGGCCTCCACCACCTCGACGTTGAAGTCCGCCGGTCCGGCCAGCCCGAGGAGGTCGCCGGGCACCGGCAGCGCGATGCCCGCGGCCGAGGCGCCCAGCCCGCGGAGCGTGCCGAGCGCGACGATCATCGGCCGGGTGCCGTCGACGCCGGGCAGGTCCGCGACGTCGTGGGCGGCGTCGTCGCCGACGATCGCGTCCCGCGCGTCGTCCAGGCTGGTGGTCCCGGTGAGCCAGGCGGAGAACCACAGCGCGAGGCGCATCGACGGCGGCAGTGGCTCGCTCGGCTGGCTCATGGACCCGAGTCTGGCGCACCGCCGAAGGGGCCCGGGATGCGCCACCCGGACCGGCACGGCCGTATAGGTTGGGGCACCACGCCCGCCACGCCCGAGCAGGAGACCGCACACGCCATGGACCCCGTCCTCGAGCTCGCCGACGTCACGGTCCGGCGGGGCGACGCCACCCTCATCGGCGGCATCGACTGGACGGTGGAGGAGGACGAGCGCTGGGTGGTCCTGGGCCCCAACGGTGCCGGGAAGACCACCCTGCTGCAGGTCGCCTCGGCGCAGATCCACCCGACCTCCGGGGTGGCCGGGATCCTCGGTGAGGTGCTCGGCACCGTCGACGTCTTCGAGCTGCGGCCGCGGATCGGGCTGACCAGCGCGGCGATCGCCGAGCGGATCCCGCGCGACGAGAAGGTGCACGACGTGGTGGTGTCCGCGTCGTACGGCGTGCTCGGCCGGTGGCGCGAGCACTACGACACCCTCGACCACGACCGGGCCCGCGAGCTGCTCACCGAGGTGGGCGCGGACCACCTCGACCAGCGCACGTTCGGCACCCTGTCCGAGGGCGAGCGCAAGCGGGTGCAGATCGCCCGCGCGCTGATGACCGACCCGGAGCTGCTCCTGCTCGACGAGCCGGCGGCCGGGCTCGACCTCGGCGGCCGCGAGGACCTGGTCTCCACGCTCACCGTGCTGGCCATGGACGAGGCGTCGCCGGCGACGGTGCTGGTCTCGCACCACGTCGAGGAGATCCCGCCGGGCTTCACGCACGCGCTGCTGCTGCGCGAGGGGCGGGTGGTCGCGTCGGGCCCGCTGGAGCAGGTGCTGACCGAGGACGTGGTGTCCGAGACGTTCGCGATGCCGATGGCGTTGCGGCACGAGGACGGCCGCTACGCCGCCCGTCGGCGCGCGCTGCACCGGCACGTGTGAACCACACGGATACGCTGGCGGTATGCAGGTCCCGGACGGGTTCGAGGCGTGGATGGCGTGGCTCGGCCTCGCCGTCGCGCTCGGAGTCCTGGAGCTGGTCAGCCTGGACCTGATCCTGCTGATGCTGGCCGCCGGCGCGGTCGTCGGCATGGTCGCCGCACTGCTCGACTTCGGCGTCGGCGTGCAGGTGATCGCCGCCGTCGCCGCCTCGATCGCTGCGCTGGGGCTGGTCCGGCCGAACATGGTGAAGCGGCTGCACAGCGGCCCCGACCTCGTCCTCGGGCACGACGCGCTGGTGGGGGAGACCGGTGTCGTGGTACAGCAGGTGACGCCCCAGGGAGGTCAGATCCGGATCCACGGGGAGCTCTGGACGGCGCGACCGTACGACGACGACTCGGTGATCGAGCCGGGCGCCCGGGTCGACATCCTCCAGATCAAGGGGGCCACCGCCCTCGTGCACAAGATTCCGGAGCTCGAGCCGTAGGGTTCGGGGCACGGCGTCACGGAGACGAACGGAAGAGGATCCGATGGTTGTGCTGATCCTGCTGGGGCTGATCGTGCTGTTCGCGATCGCCGTCCTGGTCAAGACGGTGCGCATCGTGCCGCAGGCGCGGGCGGGCATCGTCGAGCGGTTCGGGAAGTACAAGACCAGCCTGCCCGCCGGCCTGAACATCGTGGTGCCGTTCGTCGACCGGGTGCGCTACATGATCGACCTGCGCGAGCAGGTGGTGTCCTTCCCGCCGCAGCCGGTGATCACCGAGGACAACCTGGTGGTCTCCATCGACACCGTCATCTACTTCCAGGTGACCGACCCGGTGGCCGCGACGTACGAGATCGCCAACTACATCCAGGCGGTCGAGCAGCTGACCATGACCACGCTGCGCAACATCGTCGGCGGCATGGACCTCGAGGAGACGCTGACCAGCCGCGA
>JABFXA010000386.1 GCA_013361955.1 Nocardioidaceae bacterium | reverse complement strand
ATGGCCGACCACCCCGACGACCCCAGCGACCTGGCGTACGTCGTCGACGACCCGCTGTCCTACGGCGGGATCGTGCTGTGGGAGGTCGACGACGTGCCGGTGGCGATGGCCGGCCACAGCCGGGTCGTGGCCGGGACGACCCGGGTCGGCGCGGTCTACGCCCCGGACGGGAGTGCGGCGCACGAGCGCGCGGTCCTCGCCTCGGTCTGCGACGTCGCCCGGCAGCGGGCCCGGGACGTGCTGGCGTTCGCGGCCGCCGACGACGCGGCCGGCACGGCGGCGCTGCGCGACCTCGGCCTCACCCCCGTGCTCGAGCGGGTGCTGCTGGCTCAGGCGTAGGCGTCGACCTGCTCGCCGACGGTGCCGGCGCCGTACATCGGCGGTCGCGGGACCGCGCGGTACGGCCGGGCCGCGGGGACCAGGGCGGTGCCCGGTCCGGGGGTCTGTGCCTCGAGGAGCACGTGCGCCTCCTGCACCTCGGCGAAGCGCGGCGGGTCACCGCCGCCCGGGCTGTCCGGGTGCAGTGCGCGGACCAGCCGGCGCCACGCCGCCTTCCGCTGCTCGACGCTCGCGTGCGCCGGGACGCCGAGCACCCGGCAGGCCTGCGCCGCGGTGGTGACGGACGCGCGGGGCCGTCGCTGGGACGGGATCCGCGGCGGCTCCGGGGGAGGTGGGTCGGTGGGGCGCACGACCGCATCGTCCGGTGTCGTCCTTGCGGCGACCTTGAGGTGTCCGGGCGTCCGTCGCGACGTACGCTCGAAGCGAGGGTCTCCCTCGGGACCGAGGTCGTCATGGACGCGTTGTGGATTTCGCTCGGGGCAGTGGTCGTCACCGCCGGCGCCTTGTGGGCGGTGAGCGCCCGGGTCGTCACGCAGATCGAGCGAGGTGTGGTCTTCCGGCTCGGCCGGGCCCAGCCCGACCCGCGGCCGCCCGGCTTCACGATGCTGATCCCGGTCGTGGACCGGATGAAGCGGGTGAACATGCAGGTGGTCACCATGCCGGTGCCCGCCCAGGACGGCATCACCCGCGACAACGTCACGGTGCGGGTGGACGCCGTCGTCTACTACCGGGTGATCGACCCGATCAGCGCGGTCGTGCAGGTGCAGGACTACGCCTTCGCCATCGAGCAGGTGGCGCAGACCTCGCTGCGCTCGATCATCGGCAAGAGCGAGCTCGACGACCTGCTCTCCGACCGCGAGCGGCTCAACCAGGGGCTCGAGGTGATGCTGGACAGCCCGGCCGCGCCGTGGGGCATCGACATCGACCGCGTGGAGATCAAGGACGTCGCGCTGCCCGAGTCGATGAAGCGGTCCATGTCGCGCCAGGCCGAGGCCGAGCGCGAGCGCCGGTCCCGGATCATCACCGCGGACGGTGAGTTCCAGGCGTCGCAGAAGCTGTCGCAGGCGGCGGGCGTGATGGCCCAGACGCCGGCGGCGCTGCAGCTGCGGCTGCTGCAGACGATGGTCGAGGTGGCCGCCGAGAAGAACTCGACGCTGGTGCTGCCGTTCCCCGTGGAGATGCTGCGCTACTTCGAGGCGATGGCCGGCGGCTCCGTCCCGCTGCCGCGGCAGGCCGAGCGGAGCTAGGCAACGCCGCCCCTAGCCTCGGCTGGTGGCGACCCGGTTGCGGTGTCCCGCCACCTTGCACGCGTACGCCGTGTCGCCGGCCGCGCGGAGCGCCTGCGCGAGGTCGCCGTCGAAGCGGGTGGCCGCGCCCACCGTCACGGTCACCACCGGTACGTCGTCCGCGCCGCCGTGCTCGAGCCCGAGCGCCTCGACGGCCGCCCGGACCCGCTCGCCGGCGATCCGCGCCGCGGTCGCGTCGGTGCTCGGCAGCACCACGACGAACTCCTCGCCGCCCTTGCGGAACACCAGGTCGTCGTCGCGGCAGGTCCGCGACAGCGTGGTCGCGACCCGCTGCAGGGCGGCGTCGCCGCGCAGGTCGCCGTGCACGTGGTTGTAGGCGCCGAACCGGTCCAGGTCGACGAACAGCAGCGACACCGGCAGCGGGCCGCGGAACGCGGACAGGCACTCGTCGAGCGACCGCCGGTTCGCCAGCCCGGTCAGCGCGTCCGTGCGCGCCTCGACCTGCAGCCGGTCGCGCTCGGCCTGCAGCTCAGCGACCGACTCCTCGGCGGGCGCGTCGGGCTCGACCGGCGACTGCCGCTCGCGCAGTGCCCGCTCCACCTCCGGGGTGTGCACCACCACCCGGTTGCGGCCCCAGCTCTTCGCGGCGTACATCGCCAGGTCGGCCTGGCGCAGCGAGCGCTCGAAGCCGTCGACGCCCGTGACGCCGACCGAGGCGGTCACCGAGCGGGTGAGGCCGGGGAACGGCGCGGCGACGTCGTCGACGAGCGCGGCCGCCAGCTTCGTCGCGACGTCCAGCGTGGTGTCGGGGAGCAGCACCACGAACTCGTCGCCGCCGAGCCGGGCGACCGTCGCGCTCGCCGGCGTGGCCCGCTCGAGACGGCGCGCGACCTCGACCAGGACGTGGTCGCCCTGCTGGTGCCCGAGCGCGTCGTTGACCTGCTTGAAGCCGTCGAGGTCGAGCATCATCAGGGCGCCGGCGACCGGCTCCTGCTCGCAGGCCGTGCGCAGCCGCTCCTGGAACAGCGTGCGGTTCGGCAGCCCGGTCATGGTGTCGAAGAGGGCGCTGCGCTCCAGGTCGGCCTGGCGCCGACGGGCCTCGGTCGCGTCCACCAGCGCGAGCAGCAGCCCGCGGCCGCCGGAGTGGCCGAGGTTCCGGCCGTGCACGTGCACGAACCGCCCGGACCCCAGCTCGCCGGCGAAGAACATCCCGGTCGTCCCGGCCGAGCCGGCCAGCCCGGCGACGTACGCGTCCGCCCGGCTGCGGTCGTCGTAGGAGAACAGCTCGGCGAAGGCGCGGCCGAGCAGGTGCCGCTCGGTCAGCAGGTGGGTGGCGCGGTCGCTGAGGTAGCCGACCCGGCCCCGCGCGTCGAGGCCGACCAGCGCGACGGGGTTGTGCGTGACCGCCGCCTCGAAGAACTCCGGTCCCGGATCGGCCTGCCGGCCACGTCGTCGTCCCACGTGAGAACCATCGGCACCCGGAGGCCCCGTCCTGAGACCCGGGCGACCCGAAAACACTTGTACTGTCTCAGGATCTTCTTCGGCAACTCTTCCGATCGTCTTCACCGCCGGCGCGCGCACCGGCGTAGACCGAGGGAAACGCCTCACGAGAGGACCTCCGATGTCAGGTGCGCGCTCCACAGTCCTCGTCCGGCGGCCCCGCCGCCGCCTCCTCGCCGCGGGGGCCGGCCTGGCCGCACTCGGGTTCGCCCTCGCCGCCTGCACCTCGTCGCAGGGATCGGGCGCGACCGCGTCCTCGGGCGCCAGCGGCAGCCCCGTCTCCGGCGGCACCGTGCGGGTCGCCGAGCCCCCGGCGGTGACGCCGAACTGGATCTGGCCGATGGCCAGCCTGGCGTTCTTCAGCGTCGAGAACATCTCGAACCTGCAGCAGCCGATGTACCGGCCGCTCTACTGGTTCGGCGGCGACGACGACCAGCCCACGCTCGACGAGGGGCTGTCGGTCGCGCAGCCCGCGCAGTACGCCGCCGACGGCCGCAGCGTGACCATCCACCTCAAGCCGTGGAAGTGGTCGAACGGCGAGGCGGTGAACGCCGACGACGTGGTGTTCTGGATGCACATGGTCAAGGCCGAGAAGGCCAACTGGGCCGGCTACGTCCCCGGCGCCTTCCCCGACAACATCACCAAGGTCGACAAGGTCGACGCGAGCACCGTGCGGCTCACGCTGAACTCCAGGTACTCCTCGAACTGGTTCACCTACAACGAGCTGTCGCAGGTGACCCCGATGCCGATGGCGTGGGACGTCACCTCTCCCGGCGCCGCCCCCGGCAGCGGAGGATGCACGCAGTCGATGGCGAGGTGCGCGGCGGTCTACCGGTTCCTGACCTCGCAGGCGAAGGACCAGAAGACCTACGCGACCAGCAAGATCTGGTCCGTCGTCGACGGCCCGTGGCGGCTCGGCAGCTACGACTCGGCCGGGCACTACTCGTTCGTGCCGAACACGTCGTACTCCGGTGCCCCGAAGCCGCGCCTGGACAAGGTGGTGTTCCTGCCGTTCACCAGCGACTCGGCGGAGTACAACGTGATCAAGTCCGGTGGCGGGGTCGACGTCGGCTACATCCCGTCGCAGGACCTGCCGCCGCGACCGGCGAACTCCGCGGTGCCCGCGAACAACCCGCTGGGCACCGGCTTCTACCTGCTGCCCGCCTACACGTGGTCGGTCAACTACTTCGTGCCGAACATGCAGAACCCGCAGATGGGACCGGCGTTCCGCCAGCTCTACGTGCGGCAGGCGCTGCAGGAGACGCTGAACCAGCCGGTCGACGTGGCGAAGGCGCAGCAGGGCTACGGCTACCCGAACTTCAGCCCGGTGCCGGTGCGCCCGGCCAGCCAGTGGCTGAGCCCCGCGGCGAAGCAGGGCACGCCGTACCCGTTCAGCGTCGACCACGCCAAGACGCTGCTGACCGACCACGGCTGGACCGAGAAGGGCGGGGTGATGACCTGCACGAAGCCGGGCACGGGGACCGGTGAGTGCGGCGCCGGCATCGTCGCGGGCACCAGGCTGGTGGTGCACTTCGACTACGCCTCGGGCACCCAGTCGCTCGACCAGTCCATGCAGCAGTACAAGTCCGACGCGGCCCGGGCCGGCATCGACCTGGCGATGAAGCAGAAGCCGTTCAACTCGGTGATCGGCGAAGCGGTGCCCTGCAGGTCGACGCAGTCCAGCTGCTCGTGGCAGGTCGCGAACTGGGGTGGCGGCTGGATCTACGCGCCGGACTACCTGCCCACCGGTGAGTCGCTGTTCTCCACCGGCGCCGGGTCCAACTCCGGCAGCTACAGCAGCCCGACGATGGACCGGCTGGTGCTCGCCTCGCAGAAGCAGAACGGCACCCGGCCGCTGTACACCTACGAGGACTACGCCGCCAAGCAGCTGCCGGTGATCTTCCAGGCGAACGCCTACGCGATCGACGCGATCTCCGACCACGTCGGGGGCGTCGTGGTGAACCCGCTGGGCACGCTGCTTCCCGAGTACTGGTACCGGACGAAGTGAGCGCACTCCGGCCGGACCCAGGCCCCGAGCCGTTCCCCTCGGCTCGGTGCGGGGGAGGGGAGTGACGGTGACGCTCTTCCTCGCCCGCCGGGCGGCGCAGGCCGTGGTCGTGATGCTTCTCGTGTCGCTGATCGTCTTCGTCCTGCTCCACCTGCTGCCCGGGGGCACGGCACGCGCCGTGCTGGGCCCCCGGGCCAGCGCCGCCCAGCTCCGGTCGTTCGACCACGAGTACGGGCTCGACAAGCCGATCCTCGAGCAGTTCGGGATCTGGCTGTCGCAGCTGCTGCACGGGAACCTCGGCTACAGCTACAAGCTCAACCAGAGCGTGGCGTCGCTGATCGCCGAGAAGCTCCCCAAGACGCTGGTGTTGAACCTGCTCGCGCTGGTGGTCTCCGTGGTGGTGGCGATCCCGATCGGGGTCGGCCAGGCGGTCCGCCGCAACAGCGTCTTCGACTACTCCGCGACGTTCCTGGGCTTCGTCTTCTACTCGACGCCGGTGTTCTTCCTGAGCCTGATGCTGGTGCTCTGGTTCTCCCTCGACCTGGGCTGGTTCCCGGCGCAGGCGCCGCAGGCGAGCACCGTCTCGGGGATCCTGGCCGAGCCGTCGGGCCTGGTCCTCCCGGTCGCGTCGCTGGTGCTGCTGCAGGTCTCGCTGTTCACCCGGTACCTGCGCTCGGCCGTGCTCGACAACCTGGTGCAGGACTACGTGCGCACGGCGTACGCCAAGGGTGCGAGCCGCACCCGGGTGGTCTACCGGCACGTGCTGCGCAACTCGCTGATCCCGATGGTGACCATCCTCGGGCTGTCGCTGCCGATCCTGCTGGCCGGCTCGCTGGTCACCGAGCAGGTCTTCAACTACCCCGGGATGGGCCTGCTCTTCTACCAGGAGGCCGTGGTCGCGGACTACCCGACGCTGCTCGGCATCACGCTCGTGGTCGGCATCGCCACGGTGGTCGGCAACCTGCTCGCCGACGTCGGCTACGCGCTTCTCGACCCGCGGGTGCGCTACGCATGACCACCCGCCCCTGGTCCGGTGGTGCCGAGCCCGAGCCGGACGGCCCGGGTCTCGCCGGTACGCCGGACGTCGTCGGCCGCCCGGGCCCGGTGCCCGAGGGTGGTGCCGCCCACGGCCCTCGTCGGGGAGCGCTGCGCCGGCTGGTCGACGTCTTCGTGCAGAACCGGCTCGCCGTGATCGGGCTCGGCCTGGTGGTGCTGTTCCTGCTGTTCTGCTTCGTCGGCCCGCTGGTCTACCACACCGACCAGGTGTCCTCGAACCTCGCGGTCAGCAACGAGCCGCCCAGCGCGCAGCACCCGCTCGGCACCGACTCGACCGGGTACGACGAGCTCGGCCGGCTGATGTACGGCGGGCAGGCGTCGCTGGAGGT
This sequence comes from Nocardioidaceae bacterium, assembly GCA_013361955.1. Lineage (GTDB taxonomy): Bacteria > Actinomycetota > Actinomycetes > Propionibacteriales > Nocardioidaceae > Nocardioides_B. The sequence continues at coordinate 3,497 of JABFXA010000386.1, read as the reverse complement.
CGGCATCGCGGCCGCGCTGCTGGCCAGCCTCGTCGGGACCGTGTACGGCGCCGTCGCCGGGTACGTCGGAGGGGTCGTCGACGGTGCGCTGATGCGGCTCGTCGACGGCCTGCTCGCCGTACCGGCGCTGTTCGTGCTGCTGGTGCTGTCCACGATGTTCAGCCCCGGTGTCGGGATCATGGTGCTGCTGATCGCGTCGTTCTCGTGGCTCGGCGCGGCCCGGCTGATCCGCGGCGAGTCGCTGGCGCTGCGGGTGCGCGAGTACGTGCAGGCGGTGCGCGCGATGGGGGGCGGCAGCACCCGCGCGATCCTGCGGCACATCGCCCCCAACGCGGTCGGCACCGTGGTGGTGTTCGCGACGTTCACGGTGGCCGACTCGATCCTGACGCTGTCGTTCCTGGGCTACCTCGGCCTCGGCGTGCAGCCGCCGCAGACCGACTGGGGCGGGATGCTCTCGTCGGCGACGAACTACATCAACAGCGGCTACTGGTGGCAGCTCTACCCGCCGGGCGCGGCCATCGTGCTCGTCGCCATCGCCTTCAACTTCCTCGGTGACGCGCTGCGCGACGCGTTCGAGGTGCGGCTGCAGAGCCGCTGAGCAGCCGGAGCCGTTCATGGAGGACCGCATGGACACACCGCTGGAGGCGGGGCTGCCCGGCCTGGTGCTGGCCCAGGCCGAGCAGCCACCGTTGCTGGAGATCTCCGGGCTGCGCACCGACATCCGGCTGCGCAGCAGCACCGTGCACGCCGTCGACGGCGTCGACCTGGTGGTGCACCCCGGCGAGACCGTCGGCCTGGTGGGGGAGTCCGGGTGCGGCAAGACCATGACCGCGCTGTCGGTGATGCGGCTGCTGCCCACCGGCGGCCACGTCGTCGGCGGCAGCATCCGGCTCGACGGCACCGACCTGGTCGGGCTCGACGAGGACGAGATGCGACAGGTCCGCGGCAACGCGGTGGGGATGGTCTTCCAGGACCCGCTCACGTCGCTGAACCCGACGATGCCGGTGGGCCGGCAGATCGAGGAGACCGTGCGGACGCACCGGCCGGTCAGCCGGGCCGGTGCCCGACGGCGCGCGCTGGAGGTGCTCGACCTGGTCGGCATCGCCCGGGCGGCCAGCCGCGTCGACGACTACCCGCACCAGTTCTCCGGCGGCATGCGCCAGCGGGTGATGATCGCGATGGCGCTCGCCTGCGAGCCGCGGCTGCTGCTCGCCGACGAGCCGACCACGGCGCTGGACGTCACCATCCAGGCGCAGATCCTGGAGCTCGTCGACGCGCTGCGCCGCGACCTCGGCATGGCGGTGGTGCTGGTCACCCACGACCTCGGCGTCATCGCCGGGCGCGCGGACCGGATCGCCGTGATGTACGCCGGCCGGGTGGTCGAGACCGCGGAGACCACCCGGCTGTTCGACGACCCCCGGCACCGCTACACCGAGGCGCTGCTCGCCGCGCTGCCGGAGCGGTTCGCGGACACCGGCGGCCGGCTGCACACGATCCCGGGGCTGCCGCCCGACCTGACCCGGCCCCCGACGGGCTGCCGGTTCGCCGAGCGCTGCCGGTTCGCCGAGGACGACTGCCGCGCCACCGACCCGGCGCTGTCCGGCCCGCCGGGTCACCGGTTCGCGTGCCTGCACCCGGTGGACCGGCTGCACCACCTCGAGGTCGCCGAGCGGGGGCCCGACCCGGTGCGGCTCCCGGCGCACCGCGAGGTGCTGCTCTCGGTCGAGCACCTGGTCAAGGACTTCCCGCTCGGCGGCTCCCTGTTCGGCCGTCGCCGCGGCACGGTGTCGGCGGTCGCGGACGTCGGCTTCGAGGTGCGCCGCGGCGAGACCCTCGGCCTGGTCGGTGAGTCCGGGTGCGGCAAGACCACCACCGGGCGGCTGGTGGTGGGCCTGGACCCGCCCACCTCGGGCACGGTGCGGGTCCGCGGTGCCGACCTCGGCTCGCTGTCCCGCACGGGCATGCGCCGGCTGCGCCGCGAGGTGCAGTTCATGTTCCAGGACCCGTTCTCGTCGCTCGACCCGCGGATGCGCGTCGGCTCGATCCTGCGCGAGCCGCTGCAGATCCAACGGCTCGGCAGCCGCACCGAGCAGCGCTCCCGGGTGCTCGACCTCCTCGACACCGTCGGGCTGCCGCGGGCGTCGGTCGAGCGCTACCCGCACGAGTTCTCCGGCGGCCAGCGGCAGCGGATCGGGCTGGCCCGTGCCCTCGCCCTCACCCCCGGTCTGGTCGTCGCCGACGAGCCGGTCTCCGCCCTCGACGTGTCCATCCAGGCGCAGGTCCTGAACACCATGCGCGACCTGCAGAGCGAGCTCGACCTCACCTACGTCGTCATCTCCCACGACCTCTCGGTGATCCGCTACCTGTCGGACCGGATCGGGGTGATGTACCTCGGCAAGCTGGTGGAGGAGGGCCCGGCCGAGGAGGTGTACCTGCGGCCGCGGCACCCGTACACGACCGCGCTGATCGACACCATCCCGGTCGCCGATCCGCACCGCGAGCGCACCAAGCGGCGGGTGCCGCTGACGGGCGAGCTGCCGAGCGCGGCCGACCCGCCGTCCGGCTGCCGGTTCCGCACCCGCTGCCCGCTGGCGCAGGACCGGTGCGCCGTGGAGGAGCCACCGCTCCGCGAGCTGACCCCCGGCCACCGGGTGGCCTGCCACTTCCCGGTGCCGGTCGCCGGACCCGCGGCGGTCTAGCGCGTTCGGGCCGTTTTGTCCGGGTCTGCTCAAGCCGACGCGTACGACGGCCGACAACCGGTGCATGCACAAGCTCGCCCTTGCCGCCCTGACCCTCGGCGCCGCCGCCCTCGTCCTCAACGGCGGGGCCTCGCTCGCCTCCGGAGGTTCCGGAGGCTCCGGAGGTGGAGGCACCACCACCACGACGACGTCCGGCACGTGGCCGTCGGCGTACCCGCTGCCCGCCGGGACCGTGACCGCGCAGAGCGCGACCCGCGCCACGGTCCGCTCCACCGACACCGTCGCCACCGTGATGGCCACGCTGGACGCGCTCTACGCCCAGAAGGGCTGCACCGAGCACGTCGCGGTGAACAAGCCGGCCGACTACTTCTGCGTCAACCCGGTGACCCGCAAGACCGACGAGGTGTACTTCACCTTCGCCGCCCTGGACCCCAAGCCCACCGACGCGTCGCGGTCACAGACCAACGGGTTCTACGTCAAGGGCTGAGCCCCGCCGGGACGCCCGCCGGACCCACCACCGGCGGAGCCGCTCGACCTCCGCGTCCACCAGCCCGGCCGCCGCGGCGGCCTCGTCGCTCCACGCGGGCGCGAGGTCGCCGGACCGGAGGTCGGCGATGTCGAGCAGGGTGACGCCGAGGACGCCACGCACCCGAGGGTCGACGTTGCGCGGGACGCACCCGTCGACGAGCAGCAGGTCGGTCGACCGGTGCCGCACGGCGCCGACGACCAGGTCGGCGACGAGGATCGCGACCGGCGACGCGGTGCCGAGGATCGCGGCATCGCAGTCGCGCAGCGCGG
>JABFXA010000244.1 GCA_013361955.1 Nocardioidaceae bacterium | reverse complement strand
GCCGCGGCGGCGCGGCCCCAGACCTCCCCGACCCAGAAGGTGGGCGGGGAGTACGCCCGCGTCGACCGGCCCGACCCCCGCCCGGCCGGCAAGGCGGGCGCGTGATGACCCGGCGGAGCGGCCTCGTGCTGGTGCTGGCGGTGCTCGCGCTCGCGCTGTCCGGCTGCGTCAGCCTGCCCCGCGACGGCTCGGTCCGCACCGTCAGCGTCTCCGACCGCGGCGAGAGCGACACGCTGGTCGACTACACGCCGTCGGGACCCGAGAAGGGCAGCGCCCCGGTGCCGCTCGTCGACGGCTGGCTGGACGCCATGCGGGCGACCCCGCTGAACACGTTCGTGGCGCGGCAGTTCCTCAGCGCCAACAGCCGCGGTCGCTGGGTGCCCGAGAAGGGCACGCTGGTCTACGGCAGCAAGCAGCTGATCTCCCGGCCCGGCGGCCGGGTGCTGCTCCGTCTCGACCAGGTGCGCGCCCTCGACGAGCGCGGCAGCTGGCTCGGCGACCCCACTCAGGGCCGCGGCACCACGATCGACCTGCGGCTGGTCAGGGACGGCGGCGAGTGGCGGATCGCCAACCCGCCGGACCGGCTGGTGATCCCCGAGTCGCACTTCGACGGCCAGTACCAGCAGTACTTCCTGTACTTCTTCGACAAGACCGCGCAGGTGCTGGTGCCGGAGCCGGTCTACGTGCCGCGCGGCCTGCAGACCCCGACCCTGCTGGTCAGCGGCCTGCTCAAGGGCCCGCAGCAGGACCTGGCCGACGTGGAGCGGACCTTCGTGCCCCGTGGCACCGCGCTCGACGGCATCTCGGTGCCGGTCTCGCGCGACGGTACGGCGGAGGTGCCGCTCAGCGACAAGGTGCTCGACGTCGACGACGGCCAGCTGAACCTGATCTTCGCGCAGCTGGCCTGGACGCTCGGCCAGGTCTCCGGGCTGGAGCGGATGCGGGTGACCGTCGACGGCACCCCGGTCGACCTGCCCGGCGCCCGGCTCGACGTGTCCGTGGGGCAGTGGTCGCAGTTCGACCCGGCGGTCGCATGGGCGTCGACGTCCATGTTCGGGCTGCGCCAGGGCCGGGTGGCGGCGGTCGACGACGGCAAGGAGAAGCGGGTCACGGGTGCGTTCGGCGCTCTCCCGGTGGGACTGCGCTCGATCGGCGTCGACCTGCCCGCGCAGCGGATCGCGGCGGTGAGCAGCGACGGTCACCGGGTCCTGGAGGCCGACCGCGACCGGGTCCCCGGGCGGTCGGTCGGCCCCGACGACGTACGCACGCTGTACGCCGGGGGCACGAACCTGCTGCCGCCCGACTACGACCTGTACGGCCAGCTGTTCGTGGTGGACCGGACCAGCCTCGGCGCCGAGCTGTCGGTGATCCGGGCCGGGGTGCGACGCGCCGTCGAGGTCCCCGGGATCACCGGACGGACGGTGCAGCGGTTCGCGCTGTCCCGCGACGGCACCCGGCTGGTGTTCCAGGTCCGCACCGGCTCGGCCGACCGGCTGTACACCGCCCGGGTGCGGCGCGACTCGTCCGGCCGGGTGCGGGGGGTCAACGCGGCCCAGGCGCTGCCGCTCACCGGCGCCGGCGTACGCGAGATCAAGGACATGGACTGGCGGACGCCGGGCAGCCTCGCCGTCCTCGCCGGGCAGCGCGGCGGTACCTCGCAGGTGCTGATCGTCAAGGTCGACGGCTCGTCGTCGCCCGAGGACCTGAGCACCGACGCGGAGCTGTTCCGCGACCAGGCCGCGAGCGTCACCACGTCGCCGGCGGTGGGCTCCCCGCTGTACATCGGCACCGCCTCCGGGCAGCTGTTCTCGCTGGCCACCACGGGTCGCTGGACCGGCACCAGCATCGACCCGGGCCTGGCCGGCACCACGTTCGTCGGCTGACCGGTTTCCGTCCCCAGCCGCCCCGACCGGCTGCTCGTCCACCGGGCGCCCGAGCGTCCTGTCACGGCCGGTCGGTCGCGGCGGACGCTGGGGCATGCCCGACTCGCTGACCGACGCCGCCCGCGACCTGACCTTCGGCAGCCGCTGCGTCGGATGCGGGCGGCCCGGCCGGGTGCTCTGCCCCGCCTGCCGCACCACCCTGCCCCGCACCGCGCGGCCCGCCTGGCCGTCCCCGACCCCGCCCGGCCTCGCGCCCCCGTTCTCCGCCGGGCCCTACGACGGGCTGCTCAAGGCCATGGTCCTCGCGCACAAGGAGCACGGGGTCCTTGCGCTCGCCGTCCCGCTGGGGGAGGTGCTCGCCGCGGTCGTCGGCGGGATCGCCGACCGGGCCCGGAGCGACCGGGTGGTCCTGGTCCCGGTGCCCTCGCGCCGCGCCGTGGTACGGCGGC
>JABFXA010000298.1 GCA_013361955.1 Nocardioidaceae bacterium | reverse complement strand
CGCGCACCTGGGTGGTCGCGTTGCGCAGCCCGCTCGCGGTCCGCCCGGCCTCGGCGAGCGTGTGCGCGTCGGCCGTGGTGAGCAGCTCCGCCTCCGCGGCGGCGCGCAGGGCGTCGAGCGTCCGCGTGGTGCGCAGGGCTGGTACGGCGTTCGCGTGCTGCAGCTGCAGCAGCTGCACCGTCCACTCCACGTCGGCGAGCCCGCCGCGGCCGAGCTTGAGGTGGGTCGCCGGGTCGGCCCCGCGCGGCAGCCGCTCGTTGTCCACGCGGGCCTTGATCCGGCGTACCTCGAACACGTCGTCCTCGGAGATGCCGCCGTCGGGGAAGCGCAGCGGGTCGATCAGCGCGGTGAACCGTCGGCACAGGTCCTCGTCGCCGACCATCGGGGTCGCCCGCAGCAGCGCCTGCGCCTCCCACACCGCCGACCAGGTGTCGTAGTAGCGCGCGTAGGACTCCAGGGTGCGGACCAGCGCGCCCTGCTTGCCCTCCGGGCGGAGGTCGGCGTCGACCCGGAGCTCGGGGTCGGTGCCGGGCAGCGACAGCAGCCGGCGCAGCTCGTTGGCGACCTCGCGGGCGGCCCGGGCGGCGTCCTCGGCCGGCGCACCGGGCTCCGGCTCGTAGACGAACATCACGTCGGCGTCGCTGCCCAGGCCCATCTCGCAGCCGCCGTAGCGACCCATCGCGACGATCGCCATCCGCATCGGCATCTGGCCGCGCCGTTCCGAGCGGACCGCACCGACCGCCGCGGCCAGGGCCCCCTCCAGGGTGGCGCTCGTGACGTCGGTGAGCGCGTAGCCGGCCTGCTCGACGTCGAGCAGCCCGAGCAGGTCGGCGACCGCGATGCGGAACAGCTCGCGCCGCCGGATCGCCCGGATCGCCGTCACCGCGGTCACCGCGTCCTCGTGCCGGGTGGCCGCGGCGAGCGTCTCCTTGTCGAGGGCCGCGCGGCTCAGCGGCACGAGCTGCTCGTCGTCGGCGAGCATCCGGACGCCGTCGGGCGCGCGCTGCAGCAGGTCGGTGGCGAACCGGCTCGACGCCAGCACGGTGGCCAGCCGCTGCGCGACCTCGCCCTCGTCGCGCAGGGTCTGCAGGTACCAGTGCGTCGTGCCCAGCGACTCCGAGATCTGCCGGAACCCCCACAGCCCCGCGTCGGGATTCGGCGCGTCGGCGAACCACTCGAGCATCGCGGGCAGCAGCGTGCGCTGGATGCTGGCGGTGCGGCTGACCCCGCTGGTGAGCGCCTCGAGGTGGCGCAGGGCCGCGACCGGGTCCTCGTAGCCGAGCGCGTGCAGCCGCTGTTCGGCTGCCTCCGGCGAGAGCCGTGCCTCGTCGGTCTGCAGCCGCGCGACAGCCGCGAGCAGCGGCCGGTAGAAGAGCTTCTCGTGCAGCCGGCGCACCTCGCGGCCGTGCCGGCGCCACTCGCGCTCGAGCTCGTGCACCGGGTCCTTGTGCAGGCCCATCGACCGGCCCAGCCGACGCAGCGACGCGTCGTCGTCGGGCACCACGTGCGTGCGGCTCAGCTGGGCGAGCTGCAGCCGGTGCTCGAGCGTGCGCAGGAACCGGTACGCCGCGTCGAGGGCGGCGCCGTCCTCGCGTCCGACGTACCCGCCCTCGGTGAGCCGGGCCAGCGCGCTCAGCGTGGTCGGCGGCCGCACCCGCTCGTCGGCGCGACCGTGCACGAGCTGCAGCAGCTGGACCGCGAACTCGACGTCGCGCAGCCCGCCCGGGCCGAGCTTGATCTGCCGGTCCACCTGGCCCACCGGGATGTGCGCGAGCACCCGGCGGCGCATCGCCTGCACGTCGCCGACGAAGCCCTCGCGCTCCGAGGCCGACCACACCAGCGGGGTGATCCGCTCCCGGTACGCCTCGCCGAGCGCGCGGTCACCGGCCACCAGCCGGGCCTTGAGCAGCGCCTGGAACTCCCAGGTGCTCGCCCACCGCTGGTAGTAGCCCTCGTGGCTGGCCAGGGTGCGGACCAGCGGACCCGCCTTGCCCTCCGGACGCAGCGCGGCGTCCACCGGCCACAGCGTGCCTTCGCCGGTGTGGTCGGAGCAGACCCGCATCAGGTTCGAGGCGAGCTGGGTCGCGGTCCGCAGCGCCGCGGCCTCGTCGCACCCGTCGGCGGGCTCGGCGACGAAGATGACGTCGACGTCGCTGACGTAGTTGAGCTCGTGGCCGCCGCACTTGCCCATCGCGACCACCGCGAGACGGGCGGTCGTCGCGGCCTCGCCGACCCGCGCCCGGGCCACGGCGAGCGCCGCCTCCAGCGCCCCGGCCGCGAGGTCGGACAGCTCGGCGGCGACGTCGTCGACACCGACGCCGTGCGCCAGGTC
>JABFXA010000304.1 GCA_013361955.1 Nocardioidaceae bacterium | reverse complement strand
ACGGAGCGGCCGGAGGCGCCGAAGCTCGTGCTCCGGTGCACGCGACGCGAGGTGTTCACCGCGGTCGCGACCAGGCGCTCGAGCTCGAGGCCGTGCACGTCCGCCGACCGGCTCGCCGCCGCGGCCGCGCGGACCTGCCCGACGATGTCGTTCTCGCCGAGCACGAAGGACTCGAGCCCGGCGGTGACCCGCAGCAGGTGCCGGGCGGCGTCGACGCCGGTGCTCGTCCGGGCCGCCGCGCACACCACCTCGACGGGCACCCCCCGGTTGCCCGCGAGGGCGTGCAGCAGGGCGTCGGGGCCGGCCGACCCGGCGGCGTACAGCTCGACGCGCTCGCAGGTGCTGACCAGGCACAGCTGGTCGGCGCCGCTGCGTCGCCGCAGGTCCGGCAGCACGGTCGCGAGCTCGTCGCGCGCGAAGGAGAGCGACTCGAAGACCGACAGGGGCGCGCGGGCGCCGGACACCGACAGGCAGACCAGGCCGGCACGTCCCAGCGCGTGCGTCGATGCCGTCATGACCGCGGCTCCCTCGTCGTGACCCCAGCGGGAGTGGCTTTCGCCGGGATCGTCCGCCCCCCACCTTTGGGGAACCTTGGGCCCACGCCCGAAGCGGCCCACACCGCCCAGGTGACGGCATACGCTCCCGGCAGGGGGCGCCCCGGTGGACGAGGAGGCGGCGTGCCGGTCTGGGTGTGGCTGCTGCTCGGTGCCGTCGTGGTCGGGGTGCTGGCGTCGGCCACGCTGGTGTCCCGCGCGCGGCGTCGGCGTACCTGGCGCGACCAGCTGGTCGCGGCCGAGGCGGAGGTGACCTGGTTCGCGCGCGACCTGGCGGTGCGCCTGCGCGCGTCGTCGTACGCCGGCGTGGTCGGCGGCTGGCAGGGCGCGGGACCGAGGGTCGCCGCGGTGGAGGACCGGCTGACGGTGCTGGGGTCGGCGGCGCCGACCGAGCCCGACTCGCGCCGGGCGATGCAGCTGCGGGACGGGGTGCGGGGCGCCCGCGACCGGATGGAGGCGCTGGTGCGACCCGGTCCGCACGACGACTGGGCAAGCGTCCTGGACGAGGTGCGGGCGGTGCTGGAGGCGGCGCTCGAGCCGCGCCGGTGAGCTACTCCCCGGGTGCGACCGGGTCGGCCTCGAGGGCGGCGCGCGCGATGAGCACCAGCAGGGTCAGCACGATCAGGGGTGTCTGGTCGAGGCGGGGGCTGGTCATCGCTCTACCTCCGGGCCGGGGAAGGGGCCGTTCGTGGTCGGTGTCCTCATCGTCCTCGCGCGCGGCACCCGGCCGCCATCGCACGCAGGTACTAGCACGACGGAACAGGGGTGGGCCCTGCACACCTAGACTCCGTTGCGGAACCGACCCTCCGCACACCGAGGCCGCCATGAGCACCGACGCCAGCCCCACCGCGCGTGCGCTGCTGGCGTTGGAGCTGCTGCAGGGCCACCCCGGAATCAGCGCCGCCCAGCTCGCCGACAAGCTCGGCGTCTCCGAGCGTGCCGCTCGCCGCTACGTCTCGATCCTCCGCGAGGCCGGCATCCCCGTCGACTCCGTGCGCGGGCCCTACGGCGGCTACCGGGTGGGCCGCGGGCTCCGGCTGCCGCCGCTGGTGTTCACCGCGACCGAGGCGCTCGGCCTGGTGATGGCCGTGCTCGACGGGCACCACCGCGCCGGCGACCCGACCGACCCGGTGGGCAACGCGCTCGGCAAGATCGTGCGTGCGCTGCCGGAGCCGGTGGCCGCGCAGGCCGAGCTCGTCCGTCGTACCACCGCTCCTGCTCCGGACCGCGCCGCCGCCCGGCCCGACCCGGCCACCGCGACCACGCTCGTGCAGGCCTGCGCCGACCGCAGGGTGGTGCGGGTGGGGTACCGCTCCGAGGCGGGCACCGAGTGGTCCACCGACGCCGAGCCGTGGGCGGTCGTGGTCCGGCACGGCCGGTGGTACCTGCTCTGCCGCACCCTGCCCGCCGACAAGGTCCGCTGCTACCGCGTCGACCGGGTCCGCAGCGTCGAGCTGCTCGACCACACCTTCGTGCCACCGGCCGACCTCGACCCGGTGGACCTGCTCGAGCGCCGTCTCTCCGAGGGCTGGGAGTACGCCGCCGACGTCATCGTCTCCGCGCCGCGGGAGACCGTCGCGCACTGGGTGCCACGAGCGTTCGGGGTGCTCGAGGTGGTCGACGCGGAGACCACCCGGCTGACCGGCAGCACGAGCAACCCGAAGTGGTACGCCGAGCAGCTCGCCGCCCTGCCGGTGCCGTACCGGATCGTCGGCGGGCCCGAGGTCCGCGCCGCCGCGCGCGAGGTGGCGCTGCGCCTGCTCGCCGCGAGCGAGGCCGAGCCGGCTGTCGGCGACC
>JABFXA010000364.1 GCA_013361955.1 Nocardioidaceae bacterium | reverse complement strand
GCGCGGCGTCGGCCAGCGCCTGGCGGAACGCCGGCAGCGGCCGGTCCATCCAGTCGCTGAGGTGGTGCATCACCGGCGGGTGCAGCGTGCCCCAGTGCACCGGCAGCGCCCACCGCGCGCGGGTCATCGCGCAGGCCCGCGCGGCCTCGCCCGGCCCCATGTGCCCGGCCGACAACCGCGGCCCCCACCCGCCGATCGGTACGACGGCGAGGTCGATCTCGTCGACGCCGGCGAGCGCGGGCAGGTCCGCCATCTCGTCGAACAGGCTGGTGTCACCGGCCAGCCAGGCGGTGCCCTCGGGGGAGCGCACCAGGTGCCCGTGCGCGCCGTTGGGCCGGTGCGGCATCGGACGGGAGTGGTGCACCGCCCGGACCAGCCGCACCTCGACGCCCTCGCCGAGGCTGTGCCAGCGGTCGTCCAGACCGACGCCGGCGAGGCCGCGGCGGCGCAGCCACGCGGCGTTCACGTGCCCGGTGAGGACCGGCACCCCGGGGAGCATCCGCAGCGACGGCAGCTCGGCGTGGTCGTGGTGCAGGTGCGAGACGAGCACGGCGTCGGCACCGGTCCACACCCCGGGGTCGGGGGCCGGCCCGCGCCGGCGCAGTGGGCCGTTGTTGCGCTTCAGCAGCGGGTCGGCGAGCAGCCTCCGTCCGCCGATGTCGAGCACCACGGTCGAGTGGCCCAGCCACGCCACCCGCACCGCGGTCCGCCCCTTCAGCGGACGTCGGCGGCGACCGGGGTCGCCGACGTCGGGAGGGTGTGGGTGTGCGCGGACGCCGAGGCGGCTGCGTCCGCGAGGGTGCCGTCGGCCTCGCGGTGCCGGCGCATCAGCACCGCCATCGCGACGCCGGCCAGGCAGATCACGGCCATCGTCCACGAGGCGATGGACAGGCCCGCCGCGAGAGCGTCCGCCGTCGAGCTGCCGGCCGCCTGCCGGTCGGCGATCACCGCGCCGTAGATCGACGCGGCCAGGGCGGTCGCGACCGCGGCACCGACGTACCGCGCCATGTTGGACACGCCCGACGCCTCGCCCACCTGCTCGGCGGGCACGCAGGCCGTCGACGCGGCCGACGCGGGACCGTTCGACAGGCCCATGCCGACGGCGACCGCGACCAGCGGGACCAGGAACGCGGCGTACCGCCACGACGAGTCCGTGAACCCGATCCAGCCGAAGCCGATCGCGGTGAGGAGGAACCCGAACGCGACCACCCGCCGGCCGGTGAACCGGGACGCCAGCCGCGGCACGAACGGCGCCACGACCACCAGCCCGACGGTGGCCGGAAGCGTCGCCAGGCCGGCCTGCAGCGGTGTCATGCCGAGCGTGCTCGGGGCCTGGAAGAACAGGCTGAGCAGGTACATCATCGCGTTGATCGTGCCGGCGCCGATCAGGATCGCGAGGGTGGAGCCGACGAGCACCCGGTTGCGGAGCAGGCCCAGGTCGAGCAGCGGCACCGACACCCGCCGCTCCACGAGCACGAACCCGTAGCCGGCCGCGGCAGCGATCGCGAACGAGCCCAGCGTGGCGGCGGAGGTCCAGCCCCAGTCGCTGCCCTTGCTCATGCCGAGGATCAGCGGCATCAGGGTGAGCGCGACCAGCACGGTCCCGGCGTAGTCGATCGAGTGCGACCGGTCCGGGTCCCGGGACTCCTCGACGGTGGCCGCGGTCACCAGGATGCAGACGACCGCGAGGACGGCGTCCACCCAGAACAGGCCCTGCCACCCCGTGACGTCCACGAGCACCCCGCCGACCAGGGGGCCGGCCGCCGCCCCGACCGCCGCCGCGGCGCCCCACAGCGAGACTGCTCGCACCTGCGCATCGCCGCTGTTCGCGACGGTGAGCAGGCTGAGGCCGCAGGCGAGGATGGTCGACCCGGCGGCTCCCTGGATGGCCCGGCCGGCGATGACGGCACCCCCGGACGACGAGAGCGCGATGAGGACGCAGGACGCGACGAACAGCAGCAGCCCGAGCTGGAACACCTTCCGGCGGCCGAAGACGTCGCCGAGCGACCCGGACGTGACGATCACCGCGGCACCCACCAGCGAGTAGCCGGTGACCGCCCACTGCAGCGTCTCGACGCCCGTCCCGGTGTCCTCGCTGATCGCGGGGAGCAGGATGCTGACGGCGGACGTGTTCGCGTTGACCACCAGGGTCGACAGGCAGGTCGCCGCCAGGACGCCGCCGGTGCGGGCGGTCGTGGAGCGTTCGCTGGTGCTGGTCATCCGGAAACCCGGCTCCCTTCGACGACGTCGAGCACGGCGAAGGTAGGGTCCCGGCCGACCGCGCCGGGTCACCCCATTCGGGCGACGGAGCGAACCCGGTGCCGCGAGCAGCATCGGCCCGTGTTCGCCGACCGGCTGCGCCGGGTGC
>JABFXA010000329.1 GCA_013361955.1 Nocardioidaceae bacterium | reverse complement strand
GCGGTCGGCAGCGCCGGCGCCCGCGGCGTGCGTGGCCGCTGGGTGCAGCTGCGCCGCCGGCGCCGCCAGCCCGAGGGCGAGGTCGAGTCGCCGCAGTCGGTCGAGGAGGTCGACTCCGGCAGCCAGGCCGGCTGAGACAGCACAACACCCCCGGCCTTGGGAGTCCCGGGGGTGTTGTCTCTGTGTCGGTCCAGGATACCGGCGAACCGGGCGGACCGGAACCCGTCAGTTGCCGCGCAGGATCGCCAGGATCCGGAGCAGCTCGATGTAGATCCAGATGATGGTGACGGTCAGGCCGAACGCCGCCCGCCACGACTCCCGCTCCGGCAGCCCCGCCGCGATGCCCCGCTCGACGAAGTCGAAGTCGAGGATCAGCAGCAGCACACCCAGACCCAGGCCGACCACGCTGGAGATCAGGCCCATCGGGCCGAAGCCGTTGAAGCCGAAGGACGCTCCGAACAACGACAGCACCAGGTCGAGCAGCGCCAGGGCCACGAACCCGAACATCGCCGCGACGACCCACTTGCGGAACCGGTCGCTGACCCGGATGTTGAAGAACTTGTACGCCGCCAGCGTGCCGCCCACCGCCGCGAACGTGCCGACCACGGCACCGATCACGAGCCCGTTGCCGAACTGCGCCTCGATCGCCTTGCTGAACGCGCCGACGAAGATGCCCTCGAGCACCGCGTAGGCCAGCACCAGCGGCGGGCTGACCACGCGCTTGAAGGAGTTGACGAAGGACAGCGCGAGGCCGCCGAACGCGCCCAGCATGGCCAGCGCGTAGAGCGGGCCGGCGGCGCCGGTCGCCGGGTCGATCTGGGGGGTCAGCACCCAGGTGGCAGCCGCGGTGAGGATCGTGAGCCCGACGGTGAGGCCGGTCTTCTGCACGACGCTGTCGATGGTCATCGGCTGCGTCGACGGCGCCATGGTCTGCGGCGTCGACGGGTCGCCGTACCCGCCCGCGTAGCCGGTCTGGCCGCCCGCCGGCGCGCTGCCATAGGCGGGATAGCTCACACCGGAGGCCGGATAGACCTGCGACCGGCCGTTGAAGCCTTCCGCGCGACGGAAGACGGGGTTGCTGCTCTGCATCTCGGTCTCCTCCTTGGAGGCCTGCGGCCCCCGATCTGGGAGCGGCTCAGCGCACGGTCCATCGTAGGACCCCGCTACCCGAACCAACGGTCACGATCCGGGCGGTGTTCCCGGAACATAGCGGGTCATCGGGCCAGCGGGAGCAGCGCCTCCGGGTGCTTCGGCAGCCGCCAGGACACGTCGGCCGCGGTGACCGGGACGTGGCAGTGCGAGCAGGTGTCGGCGCTCTGCGTCGGGCGGCCGCAGGCCTCGTGCACCAGCTCCATCCGGCCGGTGCTCCGTGGCCGGTGCCGCTCCCCCCACAGCGCCAGCGCGTGCAGCACCGGCAGCAGGTCGGCGCCGGCCCCGGTGAGCAGGTAGCGGTGCCGGGGCCGGTTCCCGCCGTCGTACGTCGCCCTCTCGAGCAGCCCGGCCTCGACCATGCCGGCGAGCCGGCGGCTGAGCACGTTGTCGGCGATGCCGAGCGCCCGGAACTCCTCGAACCGGGTGGCGCCCTCGAACGCCTCGCGCAGCACGAGCAGCACCCACGGGTCGCCGACGACGTCGACGGAGCGGGCGATCGGGCAGCTGTCGGCCGACCAGTCGGATCGGAGTGCCACGGCATGTCCCCTTCTCGACGGTCGATGGCAGGATCTGGCTTGCTTGAAGAAAGTCTACCCGGGTAGCGTCGCCCGCACCATGACCAGCACCCTCAGCCCCACCCCCGTCCGCCACCGGGTGCACCCCGCGTGGCTGGTCGCCGCCGTCGCGTTCGTCGCGCTGATCGGTGCGGCCGGCTTCCGCGCCGCGCCCGGCGTGCTGATGGTGCCGCTGCAGGACGAGTTCGGCTGGAACCGCGGCACCCTGTCGCTCGCCGTCGGGGTGAACCTGGTGCTGTTCGGGCTCACCGCGCCGTTCGCCGCGGCGCTGATGGACCGGTTCGGGATCCGCCGGGTGACGGCCTGCGCGCTGGTGGTGATCGCGGCCGGGTCCGGGCTCACCGTGTTCGTGCAGCAGTCCTGGCAGCTGGTGCTGACCTGGGGCGTGCTGATCGGGCTGGGCACCGGCTCGATGGCGCTGGTGTTCGCCGCCACCGTCGCGCAGCGCTGGTTCGTCAAGCACCGCGGCCTGGTCACCGGCATCCTCACCGCGGGCTCGGCCACCGGCCAGCTGGTGTTCCTCCCGGTCGTCGCGGTGGTCGCCGAGAACACCGGCTGGCGGATGGCGTCGCTGGTGATCGCCGGCGCGGCGCTGGCCGTCGTGCCGCTCGTCCTCCTCGTGATGCGCGACCGGCCGTCCGCCCTG
>JABFXA010000106.1 GCA_013361955.1 Nocardioidaceae bacterium | reverse complement strand
TTGCTCGGCGCCCGGTGCGGGTGCTTCGCCGTGGCCGGCTTGGCCTTCGCGGGCTTGGCCTTCGGGGGTGCCGGCTCGACCGGCGGCGACGGGATCACGAAGACACCGGTGCGGTAGCCGCGGGCGAAGGCGAGGACCAGCGACACGTAGTAGTCGGAGGCGTTGTAGCTGAACACCGCGGCCCGCTGACCGGACTCGAGCGACAGGTCGCCGGCGTGGCACAGGTACGCCGCGGCCGCGAGCGAGGCGTCGTCGATGTCGTTGGGGTTCGCGACGCCGTCGTGGTCGCCGTCGCGGCCGGCGCCGCGCCAGGTCGAGGGGATGAACTGCATCGGGCCGACCGCGCGGTCCCAGACCCTGTCGCCGTCGAAGCGGCCGTCGTCGGTGTCGCGGATCGCGGCCACCGGGCCGACCCCGTTGAGCGCGACGCCGCGGATCGCGGGCCGCGGCCGGCCGTCGGTGCCGAGCACCGAGCCGCCGTACCGGCCGTGGTCGGACTCGACGCGGCCGATGCCGGCCAGCAGGGTCCACGGCAGGTGGCAGCCGGGGTCCGTGGCGGCGATCGAGCGGGCGGCGTTGCGGTACGCGCGGAGTGCGGCCGTCGGCAGGTCGTGCTCCGCGAGCGAGCTCGCGGTGAACACCGGGCCGCCCTTGCTGCTCGAGACCGCGATCCGGCGATGCCGGTCGGCGCGGGTGGCCAGCGAGAGGCCGCCCTGGATGGTGGTCTGGTGCTCGACCCGCTGCGGCCGCTCGTCGGCCGGCAGCCGGCGCACGTACGCCGCCTGCATCGCGGCCACGCTCGGCGTCAGCGACGCGAGGTCGACCTGCGCGCTCGGTGCGTCCGACGGCAGCCCGCTGCCGGTCCGGGTCTCGTGCGCGGTCGTGGTGAAGGCAGGGCCGAACCCCGCGGTGACGACGGGAACCGCCGTGATCACCAGTGCCGTCGCGAACCGCGCCCCCAGGCGCCATCGCCAGCTCATGCTCGAAACGTCTCCCAGGCCCCGTGTGCTTCTCTCCCACCTTCGAGGCTAGGGACGACCGACCATCAGCGTGGCGAAACGGGCAAAGCTCCCATCATGTGGAACCGCCGGGTCCGGTCACCTCGAAGCGGAGGCCGGCCCGGACCAGCCGGTCGAGGAGGTGCGGGCCCATCGCCTGCGCGGTGGTGACCATGCCCGCGGTGGCCGGGTTGTCGTCGTACGCGAGGCAGAGCGCGGACTCGGCGAGCATCTTGGCGGTCTCGGTGTAGCCCGGGTCGCCGCCGCGCACCTCGGTGTGCACCGTGCGGCCGCCGCCCTCGCCGACGAACCGCACCGAGAAGTACGAACGCTCACGGCGCTCCTCGCTCGGCCCCTCGCCCTGCGGCAGCCGGCGCTTGAGCACCCGGCGCAGCGGCGGCACCTGCGCCGCGGCCGCGACCGCGCCGACGGTGGCGATACCACCGACGACGGTGGGCAGCCGCTTCACCGCCGCGTAGTGCGCGTAGGTGAAGTCCGGGCCGTAGCGGTCGAGCGCGGCCGCGGACCGCTTCACCACGAACGGGTCGATGGTCGGCAGCGGCACCAGCCAGTAGCCGATCTCCTTGTCGAAGTGCGGACGCCGTGCGGCGGTCCGCACCTTGCGGCCCGCGGGGCGGGGCTCGGCGGCCCGCCGGTCCGCGCCCGCGTGCCGCATCTGCCGGCCCCGGGAGACCTGGTCGAGGAACGACGCGAAGGTGCCGCCGGAGGGCATCGCGTTGCTGCGCACCATCCCGCGCACCGACAGCGGCACGCCTTCCCGCAGCTGCTGCACGGTGAACATCACCCCGAGGTCGTGCGGCACCGAGTCGAAGCCGCAGGCGTGCACGATGCGGGCGCCGCTGGCCACCGCCGCGGCGTGGTAGCGCAGGTACATGGTGTCGACGAACTCCGGCTCGCCGGTGAGGTCGACGTAGTCGGTGCCGGCCTCGGCGCAGGCCCGGACCAGCGGCTCGCCGTGCTCGAGGTAGGGACCGACGGTCGTGATCAGCACCCGGGTACGCCGGGCCAGGTCGGCCATCGCCGCCGCGTCCGTCACGTCGGCCTCGACCAGCGAGAGGCGCTGCAGCCGCGGGTCGATCGCGGCGAGCCGGTCGCGGACCTGCTCCAGCTTGGCCCGGCTGCGGCCGGCGAGCGCGCCGCGGGTGCCGGCGGGCGCGTGGCGGGCGAGGTACTCGGCGGTCAGACCACCGGTGAACCCGGTCGCGCCGAACAGCACGAGGTCGAACTCCCTGTCAGGCATGGGCACACTCTGCCAGCGCCCCGACCGGGAACCGAGGCCGACCTCGCTGCGTCCGAGGGACGACACGGACGGACGGTGAGGGACATGGCTCGACGGCGCGGGCTGACGATGCTCGGGATCGGCGT
>JABFXA010000092.1 GCA_013361955.1 Nocardioidaceae bacterium | reverse complement strand
GCCCAGCGCAGGGCGATGTCGTCGGCGGCGGCCCGCACCGACGCCCGCAGCACCACCGCGCCGGACACCCGGGTGCCGGTGCCCACCGGGCGGGCGAGCAGTCGGTCACCCCGGGACCAGGGGCGCAGCGTGCCCCCTGGGGAGACGCGCTGGTTGCGCAGCGCCGCGTCGACCAGCCTCGCGACGACCGGATCCGCGGCGTGCAGGCCACCCGCCTGCACGACCGGCGCGCGGCGGGCGTCGACGACCACGACCGCCTCGCCGTACAGCTCGGCATACCGTCTCACCTCGGCCGTCAGTGCCCCGGTGTCGCCGCTCTCGGCGGCCTGCGCGGCCAGTCCGGCGAAACGGTCCAGGTCGCCGGTGCGGGCCGCGACCAGCTGCTCGGTGCGCTGGGTGGCGGTGACACCGAGCAGCGGCACCGCGAAACCGGCCACCGCGAGCACCGCGAAGGCCAGGACGACGGTCAGCACCCGAGTGCGCATGGCCCGCTTCAGCCGCCGAACCGGTAGCCGAAGCCGCGGATCGTGGTCAGCACCTCGGGGCGGCCGAGCTTGGCCCGCAGCTGGGTGAGGTGGACGTCGAGGGAGCGGGACACCGCCAGATAGGCGTCGCCCCACACCTCGTCCATCAGCTGCTGGCGGCTGACCGCCGTACCGGCCCGGCCCGCCAGCGCGGCCAGCACCGCGAACTCCTTCGTGGTCAGCCGCACCTCCGCACCGCCCACCGTCACCCGGCGCGCGTCGAGATCGACCTCGACGTCACCGGCGCGGGCCGTGCGCGGGGCAGGTGCCGCCGGGGTGGCCGGCGTCGCGGCCCGTCGGGTCACGGCCTCGATCCGGGCCAGCAGCTCGGCCAGCCGCACCGGCTTGACCAGGTAGTCGTCGGCGCCCAGCCGCAGGCCGCGCACCACCGACCGTTCGTCGCCCCGCGCGGTGAGGACCACGACCGGAAGGCCGCTCACCGCGCGCAGCTTGCGCAGGACCTCGAGCCCGACGAGGTCCGGCAGACCGAGGTCGAGCAACAGCAGGTCGGCCTGGCGGTGGCGGGCGAGGACATCCTCGCCGCGCCGCACCCGGGTGGGCAGATGCCCGTGCTCGTACAAGGCCTCGGTCAGGGCACCGGCCACCCCGTCGTCGTCCTCGGCCAGCAGTACGCGCACGCTCGCCACCCTCCCGGTCAGTCCTTGGCCTCGCTCTCCAGCGGCGATCCGTCCGACGTCTCGCGCATCCGAATGTAGACGAGCAGGGAGACCAGGACGCAGGCGGTGACGTAGTAGAAGTACCAGCTCTCGTGGCCGGCGTCCTTGAACCACAGGGCGACGTACTCGGCGGTCCCGCCGAACAGGGCCACGGTCAGCGCGTAGGGCAGACCGACGCCCAGCGCCCGGATCGACGTCGGGAACAGCTCGGCCTTCACCACTGCGCTGATGGACGTGTACAGGGAGCTGACGGCCAGCGGTCCGACCATGAGCAGGAACGCGTACAAGGGATCGCTGGTGTGCGACAGGAGGGTCAGCGAGGGCACCACCACGATCGCGCCCAGCACACCGAACCCGATCAGCATCGGACGCCGCCCGATCCGGTCGGACAGCAGCCCCATGACCGGCTGGAGCAGGACGAACACCAGCAGCGCGAAGAAGTTGATCCAGGCCGCCGTCGGCTTGGCGATGCCGCTGGTGTTGACCATGAACTTCTGCAGGTACGTCGTGTACGTGTAGAAGAACAGCGTGCCGCCCATGGTCAGGCCGACGACGATCAGGCACTGCCGGGGGTACGAAAGGAGCATGCGCAGGCTGCCACGAGCCGGACCGGAGCCCTTCTCGGCCTCTGCGGCCACGCGCTCGAAGCTCTCCGACTCGTCCATGCCGCGCCGCAGCCACAGCACGACGATCGCCCCGGCGGCACCGACGACGAACGCGATCCGCCAGCCCCACGACTCCATCTGCGTGTCGCTGAGCAGCTGCTGCAGGATGATCTGGAGGCCGAGCGCCGTCAGCTGCCCGGCGATGAGGGTGACGTACTGGAAGCTGGAGTAGTAGCCACGCCGGCCGGGCGAGGCGACCTCAGACATATAGGTCGCCGAGGTCGAGTACTCCCCGCCGACCGACAGCCCTTGCAGCAGCCGCGCGGTCACCAGCAGCACCGGCGCGACGACGCCGATCGTGTCGTACGACGGTGTCAGCGCCACGATCAGCGAGCCGGCCGCCATCAGGGTCACCGACAGCGTCAGCGCCGAGCGCCGCCCCCGCCGGTCGGCGTACCGCCCCAGCACCCAGCCGCCGATCGGCCGCATCAGGAAGCCGACGGCGAACACGGCGGCGGTGTTCAGCAGCTGTGCGGACTGGTCGCCGGACGGGAAGAACGCGGCGGCGAAGTACACGCT
>JABFXA010000070.1 GCA_013361955.1 Nocardioidaceae bacterium | reverse complement strand
GCCAATCGATCGCCGGCCTGGTGAGCGACCGGTACGGCATCGACCACAGCACCTTGCAGCTGGACCATCCCGCAACCCCGGACCTGATCGAACCGGAGAGCCTCCTCGACGCCGCGAGACGCACGCCCACCGAGGCTGCGACGCAAGACGATGAATCGGAGAGGACCAGATGAGCGACACCGATACCGAGCTAGCGCTGGTAACCCGACTCCCGCTGCTGGCGCGGATGCGACGCGATCTCCTCGACCGAGGGGCCCTGCGACCCACGACCGTCGTCGCGATGTACGCCGCCTACGGCGTGCACGCCGCCACCACCGCCGCGGCCCTACGCGCCCGGTGGCTACCGCTGCCCCTCCCGCGGCGTGCCGCTCGGCTCAGCGGCGGCACCCTGACCGCGGCAGGGGCGGGGCTCTGCGTCCTCGGAATGCGCAGGTTCGCCGGGCCCGGGCAGGTCAGCGGCACCCAGGCGGGACCACTGGTGACCGGCGGCGTCTACCGCTACAGCCGCAACCCCCAATACCTCGGCTACGTCGCGGCCCTCACCGGCGCGGCCGCGGTCAGGCGCAGCGGTGGCAGCCTCGCACTCGCCGCAGCCGCGGGGGCCATCTACGCCGCCTGGGTTCCCGTCGAAGAAGAACACCTCACCAGGACGCTTGGAGAGAGCTACCGGCGCTATCGACGCCGAACCGCCCGATGGCTGGCTTGGCCATCGGCGGCGGGGAGCGAGTGAGCCACGACCCGCTGAGGACGGCTGGATCGCGACAGCTACTATTTGCGTATGCATGCAAGTACGCAACCTCCGGTATGGGACGACGATGTCGTGACGCTCGCGGTAGAGGTCCTCCGGGTGCTCGCCGACCCCACCCGGCTGCAACTGGCCGGGCTGATGCTGGATGAGGAGCAGTCGGTCTCGCAGCTGGCGGCGAGGCTGGACAAGCCGGTGCCAGGGGTCTCTCAGCACCTGGCCAAGATGCGGATGGCTCGGTTGGTCACCACCCGCAAGGTGGGCACGTCGGTGCTGTACCGCATCGGGAACGGCCACGTGCGCCAGCTGGTCGTGGACGCCATCGGCCACGTGGAGCACCTGCTCGACCAGGTGCCCGCTCACCACCGTCCCGCCGAGCAGCCGGCATGACCCACAAGCTCAGGCCCCACGACGCGCACGGGAACCACGACCACGACCTTGGGCACGGTCCGACGCATGGCCACGAGCATGCGGATCATGACCACGACGGTTCCTGGAGCCGTATCCGGCACGCGGTGTCCGAGCTCTTCGGCGGCCACTCCCACGACGCCGCCGACCAAGTCGACCAGGCACTCGAAGCCGACGCCCGCGGCCGCCGCGCCCTGTGGATCAGCCTGCTCGTGCTCGCGGTCACGGCACTGCTGCAAGCGGTCGTCGTTGCGCTGACCGGGTCGGTGGCTCTGCTTGGGGACACCCTCCACAACGTCGCCGATGCGCTCACCGCGGTACCGCTGCTCGTCGCGTTCTGGCTGGCGAGACGTCCCGCCAACGACCGCTTCACCTACGGCTACGGCCGTGCCGAGGATCTTGCGGGCCTGTTCGTCGTCGCGATGATCGCGCTGTCCAGCATCCTGGCGGGCTGGGAGGCGATCCGCCGATTGCTCCATCCCCAAGACGTCACACACGTGTGGGCGGTTGCGGCCGCTGGTGTGATCGGCTTCCTCGGGAACGAGTTCGTGGCCCAGTACCGGATTCGCGTTGGCCGCCAGATCGGGTCCGCGGCACTGGTCGCGGACGGGCTGCACGCCCGCACCGACGGCTTCACCTCCCTGGCCGTTGTCGCTGGCGCGGCCGGCATCGCGCTCGGCCTGCCATGGGCCGACCCGGTGATCGGTCTGCTCATCGCGATCGCCATCCTCGGCGTCCTACGCTCCGCGGTCACCCAGGTCGGTGCCCGCCTCATGGACGCGGTCACTCCCGACCTCGTTCGCACAGCGCGGGAGGCGGTCCGCACCGTCGACGGCGTACTGGACGTCCGCAGCCTGCGGCTGCGATGGATCGGACACACGCTGCACGCCGACGGCGACATCACCGTCGCTGCCGACCTCCCCGTCGCGGCGGGTCATGACATCGCCCACCACGCCGAGGAACATCTGCTCGACGCCCTGCCCCGGCTCGCCGCCGCTGTCATCCATGTGAGCCCGGACGGCGCCCACAGCCACCACTGAGCCCGATGCGAAGTCATGAGTCCTCCGAACCCACAGGCGCCCACACCGATCGCGCATCTCCAACTCTGTAACTCCGTAGCGCTGGTGAAGCGCCCCTGAAATTCGCTTCCATCGTTCGTCAGGTTCACCGTGGCACTGACTGCTGGCTCGGTCTCGCTGCTCGCCGACAGCGTCGACCTCCTCGAAGACACCGCAATCAACCTGCTGATCTTGGTCGCACTCGGATAGCCGCGGCCAACCGGTTGCGACTGGAGAGGCCATGCAATGTCCGGCCCCGCCTGTTGCCAGTTCGAAGGCGGCTCAGCACTCGATGGATCCCATTGAGGGTGATCGCAGTCAAGGAGACCACGGCCGCTGTCGCACGCCGCAGGCTCGATTCTTGATCGTGCAATACGCCGCAGGGCTCCGCGGCCACCAAGTGGTTGCCTGCGACGTACGCGCGTCGGTGGAACAATCGCGTAGGACCTCCTGCTGGTCAGCCCCACTCGCCACCGGAGAAGTTCTGCTGGTGGTTCCCGTAGCGCTCAGGTCTCGGAATGACTGACATTGGAGAGCGCGGCGAGCTGCAGCAGGCAGTGCTGGCGCAGGGGTTCGGGGAATCCTTGGGCGAGGCGGTAGAAGACCATGCGCCCGTCCTTGCGTCGGGTCACGAGCCCGGCCGTTCTGAGCATTCGCAGTCCGTAGCCGACGGCGTCCTCGGAGGCGTCGAGGGCCAGGGCCAGGTCACCGACGCAGAGCTCCTCTGCTGCGTCGAGCGCGAACAGCAGACGCATGCGCGTGGGGTCAGCGATGAGGGTGAGCACGCTGGTGACTCGTCCAGCCTCGGCTGGCGCTGGAATGCGGTCCCGCGCGCGGCTAACGGCGTTCGGGTCGACGGGGTGCGCGTGATCGGCCATGATCGCCCTCCTTAACGCCCGCATGACGGCACGGGTGTCGGGTATGTAGCGTAGGGCACTGCTGTGGTCCGGCCAGCCCGGCCAGCCCGGCCAGCGTCGAGGGCGAGGGAGGTTGCCGATGGCTTCACTGTTGTTCCTCCTGGTCGCCTCGTTCGGCATCGTGCTGGCCCTCCGGGTGCTGGCTCGTTGGACCGCGGTGTCGGCGAGTCCGTTCGAGGTCGAACCCTGGCTGTCGGGGCATCCCCCGACCGAGCATGCTCTGTCGCGCTACCACGCCCGCTGGTACACCGCCAGCGTGGTCTTCCTCGCCTTCGACGTCGAGATGCTGTTCATGTACCCCTGGGCGATCGTCGTGGGACACCTCGGGCCCGGGGCTGTGGTGGAGATGTTCGGCTTCCTGCTGATGCTGTTGCTGGCCGTCGCCTGGGCCCGTCGCGAGGGAGCCTTCCGGTGGGCCTGATCGATGTCGTGGCCAGGGTCGCAGCCTCGCGCGCGCACGTCCTTGTCGCGGAAGTTCCGGGTGCCTTTGAGGAGCGGGTCGCGCTCGAGCGTGCACTCGAGCCCATGGGCTGGTGCATCGCGGAGTCCGCCGCGGACGCTGACGTCCTGGCGGTGCTCGGTGCGCCCGACGAGGCCTTCGCCTCCGTCGTCGACCACGTGTGGGCGCAGATGTCGGAGCCACGGGTGCGGGTCCACGTACAAGCCGGATCTGAGGCGACGGCTCTCCTCGACGAGGTCCGCGAGCGGCTCCGCCTTGGGGCGCGGCGCCTCACCGGCCCTGACGTGCGCCGTGGCTTCACCCCCTCCGCGGACGCCATGGCGCCGGAGCACGACGACCAGGACGGTGCCGCCGCACACGGCGATCACCACGATCACGACGGCGGCCACGACCACTCCTCGATGATGATGCCGGACGGGATCCCGCTGGCCGAGGGCGCCGAGGATCGCGACGGTCTGGAGATGGACGAGCTCCACCTCCCGCTGGGACCGGTGCTCGCGCACTGGCCAGCCGGTGTCGTCCTTCGCGTCACCTTGCACGGTGACGTCGTGGTGGACGCCGAGGTCGAGCAGCTCGCGGCGTCGGGGATCGGCCGACGCGACGACCCGGCCGTCCGGGCGGCTCGGCTACTCGACGCTGCGGGTTCGGTGCTCGCACTCGCCGGCCTGCCGGCAGAGTTCGCGCGAGTACGACGACTGCGCGACCGCTGCCTCGACGGTGAGCTGCACGACGGCCACGAGGTCGCGCAGTTCGGCGACCGCCTAGGTCGACGGCGGGTCTTGCGTTGGGTCCTCAGTGGACTCATCGCCGAAGGAAGTCACGGCGGGTCCGAGGAACTGCACGCCCGACTTACGGCGCTTTTCGAGCAGGCGCGGGCCGAGCTGGACGGCGATGCGGTTCCACCCGTGGCACCGGCCGTCCAGGCGCTTCCTGCGCTCGTGCGGGGGATGGAGCTGGCCGAGGTCAGGTTGTGGGTGGCCGCTCTTGGACCGGATCTGGCGCCTGGCCTGGCCGATCAAGAGATGCCGGCGGAGGCGGCCCATGGCTGACTCCTTGCCCTTGGTCTACGTGGTGCCGGTGATGGTGGGTCTCGCGGTGGTGTCACTGTCAGTGGCCGGGCTCTCCTCCGCCCTCGAGGCCCGCGACCGAGGCTTGTCCGTTGGGTCGGGCCTCACGTTGCCGTTGCGCGAGACGGCCCGTCTGATGCGTCAACGGCCACGCCGCACGGTCTCGGCCGACAGGCTGCTGTGGCGCTCCGCCTCCTCGGCGGTCATCCCGCTGGCGGTCCTGATCGTGGCGTTCGTGCCGCTGGGCGCGCACGCGCTGGTTGACCACCCCCTGGGGCTGGTGTGGATCAATGCGCTCGACGTGGTGGCGTGGGCGGTGATGTGGCTGCTCGGCTGGGGGGTGAACTCGGTGACCGGCCTGGTGGGCGGCTACCGGTTCCTGGCCCTCGCCCTGGGCTATGAGCTCCCGCTGATGTTCGCGCTCACCGCCCCGGCGATCGCGGCCGGAAGCCTGAACCTGGCCGAGATCTCGGCAACCCAGGACGGGCTGTGGTTCGTGGTGTGGACGCCGGTGGCTTTCGTCGCGTACTGCTGGGGAGTGCTGGGCTTCTCGGTCCGGCCTCCCATGGACCCCGGCGCCGGCAGCGACGTCAACGGAGGGATCCTCGCCGAGCTCGCCGCTGTGGACCGCCTGCTGGTCCTCGCGGGCCGCTACGCCTTGCTGGTCGCGGGTTCGGCGGCTGCGGTGCCGCTGTTCCTCGGCGGCGGAGCCGGCCCGCTGCTCCCCGGCTGGGGGTGGGTGCTGATCAAGACCATCCTCGTGAGCGGGCTGCTCGTGCTGGCAGGCCGCAGGCTGCCGACACTGCGCCCCGACAAGCTCCTCGAGCTCGGCTGGGTCGTGGTGCTGCCGCTCGTGGTCGCCCAGGACCTGGTCGTCTCGGTCATCGCTGTTGCCACCAACTGAGTCCGTCCGAATCCGTACAGGAGGAGATCCGATGAACCTGTCCCTGGTCGACGTGGGGTTCTGGTTGTGCGCCGTGGTCTCCGTGGTGGCGGGTGCGCTGGTGTTCTACGTCGACTCGATGGCCCGGGCGACCTACGCGTTGGCGGTCTCCTTCGTTGCCGTCGGAGTGGCACTGCTGCTGATGGGCCAGGCCTACATGGGCGTGATCGTGATCTTGATGATGGTCATGGAGATGGCCGTGATGGCGGTCTACATGGTCATGTTCATGGGGATGAACCCCGCCCTGATGCCGATGAGCATGGTCCACTCGCACCGCTCCTCGATCGCGGCCGGAGTCGGGACCTTCCTGCTCCTTGGCGCCGGCGCGGTTCTCGTGCCCTGGCCCACCCGCCGAGGCGCACCCACTGGAGACGTCACCTCGGCGTTGGGGGAGGCAATCATGGAGTCCCACATGATCGTGATGATCGCGATGGGCCCCGTCATGGTCGCCACGATCGTCGCCGGCGTCGTGCTCTCCTCACACCGCACCCGCTACGACCGCCTCGGCGACGACCTCGACCGCCGACCCGCCGACGACCCACAGCCGGGGGGTGTGGGCCGATGACGCTCGAGACCGTGCTGCTCGTGGCCTCGGCACTGATCGCTGTCGGGGTGTACGGCGCGCTCTCCCAGCAGGTGGTCGTGATGGTGATGATGGGCTTGGAGCTGATGATCAACGGCGTCATCCTGGCCGCCGGCGGGCTGTGGTGGTTCCTGGCACCCGACCCCTCCGGGCAGGTGCTGCTGCTGGTGGTGATCGCGGCGATGACCGTAGAGATGGCGATGGGCTTCGCCGTCGCCACGCTGCTGCACCGCCAAGCCGGGCACGACATGACCGACATGGCCGCCGAGCTGCACGGCTGATGCACGACCTCGTTCTCGTCGCCCTTGTGGCGCTGCCCGCCGTCGTCGGCGCGCTGCTCGTGCTGAGCGGATCAGGGGCCGATCGGTTCGCGGTCCCGGTCGGCGTAGGGACGACCGCGCTGCTGACGGCGGCGTCGTTCGCCGTCTCGTTCCCCGCGACCTCGCGACCCACGGTGGCGACGCCGTTCATGGCGGGCGCGGATCTGGGTCTGGGCGTGGACGGCCTGGCTGCGCTGGTGCTGCCGGCGGTCGCGGTCGTCTCCGCGCTCGTGCTGCTGGCCGCCAGCGGTACCCCGGCGCTGCGAACGGCGCGGTTCTACGGGCTGATGCTGCTCTTCGTGGCCGCCGCATTGATGACGGTGCTCGCCACCACCCTGCCCACACTCCTGATGTCGTGGGAGGTGATGGGCGCGACCTCGTTCGCTCTCATCGGGTACCACTGGCGCGACCAGGAGACGATCAGCTCGGGCACGACAGCGTTCCTGACCACACGAACCGCAGACGTCGGCCTCTACGTGGCAGCGGGTGCCGCGTTGGCCGGGGGAGCGGGCCTCGAACTTGCCGCCCTGCCGAACGCCTCCGGTGGTTGGCGCGACGTCATCGCCGCCGGCCTGGTGGTGGCCGGGCTCGGGAAGGCGGCCCAGCTGCCGTTCTCGTTCTGGCTCTCGCGCGCCATGCACGGCCCCAGTCCGGTCAGTGCGCTCCTGCATTCCGCCGCCATGGTCGCGATGGGTGGCTACCTGCTGCTGCGGGTGGCCCCCACCCTGGCGGCGACCGGTTGGGCCGACGACGCCGCAGCGTGGGCCGGTGCCGCGAGTGCGGTGCTGCTGGGCATGGTTGCGCTCGCGCAGAGTGACCTCAAGCAGCTCCTGGCCGCGTCCACGGCGGCTCAGCTCGGCTTCGTCGTGTTGGCGGCCGGAGTGGGGGCGACCGCGGGCGGCGCCACCCATCTGGTGGCTCACGCCGCGGTCAAGGCGGGCCTGTTCCTCGCTGCCGGGATCTGGCTGGAGGCGCTGGGCACCAAACGATTGTCCTCTCTGACCGGGGCTGCACGGCTCTGGCCCGTGGTCGCTGCGTGTGCTGTGGCGAGCCTGCTCTCCCTGGCCGGGCTTCCCCCGCTGGCGCTGTGGGCGACCAAGGACGCCGTGCTAGCCGCTGCCGCCGAACAGTCGCCAACCTTGTACGTGGCCGGACTGCTCGGGGCGGCACTCTCGGCGGCCTACGCCACCAAGGCCCTGGTCGTGCTGACCCGCCACATCCCCGACGACGCGGAGTCGCGCTACGACGACGAACGCAACGGCACCCGAGCCGTGCCGACGGCTGCGTGGCTCCCGCTCCTGCCGCTGGCGGCAGGAGCCCTCCTCCTGGGCGTGCTCGCGCTCCCGCCGCTGTTCACAGACGTGCAGGAACTCGTGGGCGGCACCGCCCCCGAGCCCAGCACATTCGAGCTGGTGATGTCCGCACTGCTCGCCGTCGCGGTCATCGTCGCGACGGTGGCGGTGATGCTGGGTGTCCAGGGCCGACGGTCGGGCTGGCCGCGGGTGCTCACGGACTGGTTGTTCCTGGAACCGCTCGCGCACCGCCTCGTGGTCCGGCCGGTGGAGGTCCTCGCGCGCCGGCTGGCCCACCTCGACGACGCCGTGCTGGACCGCAGCGTGGAGGCGACCGCGGGCGGCACGGTACGGCTGGCCCGAGCCGCAGCTCTCCTCGACGACCGTGTCGTCGACGGCGCCGTGGTGCGGGTCGTCTCCGGCGTACGACGCCTCGGCGGCCTGGCCCGGAGACCACAGACCGGGCAGCTGCACCAGTACTACCTGCAAGCGCTGGCCGTGCTGGCCCTCGTCCTCGTCGTCCTCGTCCTCGTGAGGTGAACTTGCTCTCCGTCCTGGTCTTCCTGCCCCTCGCCGCAGCCGCCGTGCTGCTGATCCCTCGGATCAGCGCTGGTGTCGCACGCGGCGTGTTCGTCGTCGTCACCGCAGCCGAGCTGGCGCTCGCCTGTCTGGTGTGGGCGAGGTACGACACCCCGGCGGCGGGGGCGTTGGCGGCCGAGGAGCAGGCCCGGTGGATCCCGGGAGTGGGATCGAGCTACCACGTCGGCGTCGACGGCCTGTCCCTGCCGCTGGTGCTGATGACCACGCTCGTGTTCCTGGCCTGCGCCGTCCACGCCCTCCGCGAGCAGCGGCGACCCCGGTTGCAGGCTGCCCTGTTCCTGTTCCTCGAGGCCGTCTGCCTGGGCCTGTTCGTCTCCGCGGACCTGATCCTGTTCTTCGTCTTCTTCGACCTCTCGATCGTGGGCATGTACTTCTCGATCAGCGGCTGGGGACACCGGGACGCCGCCCGATCTGCCCTGAAGTTCTTCCTCTACACCTTCCTCGGCTCGCTGGCCCTGCTCCTGGGCTTCGTCGGCCTCTACGTCGCCTCCGACCCGCACACCTTCGACATGGTCGAGCTCACCGCCCACCCGCCTCTCCAGGGGCACGGTGTCGCTGGCGGACTCGTCCTTGCCGCCGTGCTCCTCGGTCTCGCGGTGAAGACGCCGACCTTCCCGTTCCACACCTGGCTCCCCCCCGCCCACAGCGACGCCCCGGCGATCGGGTCCGCCGTCCTGGCCGGCGTGATGCTGAAGATGGGCACCTACGGCTTCGTCCGGATCGCGATGCCGATGCTGCCGGATGCCTGGCGCGCCTGGGCATGGGTCGTGATCGCGGTCGGCATCGTCTCGGTGCTGTGGGGAGCGCTGGTCGCCTTCGCCCAGACCGACCTGAAACGCATGATCGCCTACACCTCGGTCAACCACATGGGCTACGTCGTCCTCGCCGTCGGCGCCGCCGGGGTCCTGGCCGACGGCGCGGACCAGGCACGCCAGGTGGCCGTGACCGGAGCGGTGACCCAGATGGTCAGTCACGGGCTGCTCACCGCAGCCTTGTTCCTGCTCGCGGGCAGCATGTTCGAACGGACCGAGACCTATGACCTCGACGGCTACGGAGGGTTGGCCGGAACCGCCCCGCGCTACGCCACGCTCTTCACCGTGGCAGCGTTCGGGTCGCTGGGCCTCCCTGCCTTGTCCGGTTTCATCGCCGAGTTCCAGATCTTCGCCGGCAGCATCGCCACCGTGCCCGTCACCGCGGTGGCCGTGCTCGGCATCCTCATCACCGCGGCCCTGTTCCTGCGCGCCCTACAGCGGGTGTTCACCGGCCCGACCGCGGGCCTGTCGGTCGGGTTCACCGACGTCACCCCGCGGGAGTGGGTGCCTGTCGCGCTGCTCCTGGCTGTGTCGGTGTTCATCGGAGTGCTGCCGCGGACACTATTGGACGTCATCGAGCCCGGTGCCGCCGTCCTCGCACACCTCGTGGGGCGGTGAGTCGTCGCGATGCGGGCTGACCTCATGGCCCTCCTACCCGAGGCTCTGCTGTTCCTGGGCGGGATGCTCACCCTCGTCAGCGGGTCGTTCACCCCGCGGACACGGCAGTGGCGGATGAGCCTCGTGGCGGCTGCAGCCACCGTGGCCAGCCTTGTCGCCAGCCTCGTGGCCTGGACCGGCGGACCAAGGGCCGCCTTCTCCGACACCTTCACCGTCGACACCTCGACCGGGGCGGCCCGCGTCACCGTGACCGTCTCGCTGCTGCTGATCCTGCTGATCGCTTCGGGGGAGGTGCGCGACCATCCCCGGGAGAGCGAGACCTACAGCCTGCTGCTCTTCGGCGGCGCCGGCACCCTCCTGCTCGCCGGCAGCACCGACCTCGCCGTGCTGGTCGTGGCGTTCCTGCTCTCGAGCATCCCGCTCTACGGCCTC
>JABFXA010000243.1 GCA_013361955.1 Nocardioidaceae bacterium | reverse complement strand
CCCCGAGCGCCAGGAACGCGCCGAGCGCCGGCCGCGGGCGACGCACCCCGACCGCGCCGACGAGCGCGGCCAGCAGCGCGACCGTGACGACCACCCCGCCGACGAGCACCTGCTTGTCGTGCGCCCCGAATGTCTCGATCGCCCACTCCTTGACCGGCCTGGGTGTGGTGTCCACGGCCCGGTTCGCCACCGCGAGCAGAGGGGAGGTGACCCCGGTGAGCAGGGCGGCGACGCCCTCGGACGCCGCGAGCGCGGCCGCGCCGGCGAGCAGTCCCGTGGACCCGCCGGCGAGCCACCGACGCGGGGTCCTCCCTCTCCTGGCCATGGCTGGGGTTCGGTCCCACCGGCCTCCGGGATTGGCAGCGCGACCTTGGTCCGACGTTGCAGACTGGGGAACACTCCTGGAGGGGGAGTGTCGACGGAGGGACGACGATGCGACGAGGGGGCGTGGGCGCTGCGCTCGCGGTGCTGCTGTCCGCGCTCGTGCTCGCCGGCTGCTCGGAGCGCGGCGACACGGCGAGCGAGGCCGGCTCCGGAGCCACCGGCGCCACCGGCGCCTCCGGGTCCCCGTCACGGTCCGGAAGCACCCCGACCGTGTCGGCCGACGCGTCCCCGTCGTCCGACGACCCCGCGTCGTACGCCGTCTCGGACCCGGGTCACCTCAGCGGCCGTCTGTACACCGCCGACGTGTTGCTGACCAGCAGCCACACGCTGCCGGCGTCCGTCCGCAGCAAGGTCATGAAGGTGAAGGGCGTGCAGGCGGCGCTGCCGCTGTCGCTGGCGTCGCTGTCGGCGAACGGCCGGACGCTGACCATCGCGGCCGGCGACCCGGCCAAGCTGCGCCGCTACACCCAGTTCGCCACGGCCCGCTCCGACGCGGTCTGGAAGCGGGTGGCCGGCGGCGAGGTCGCGGTCGACGCCGAGCTGCCGCGCCGCCTCGAGCAGCCGCGCGGCTACCTGCGCCTCGGCACCTCCCAGGACGCGCCGTCGGTGCACATCGGTGCCTACGCGCCCCTGGTCCGGCAGATCTCGGCGATCGTCAACGACAAGCGCGCCACCCAGCTGGGCATGCCGCACGACAACGCGCTGCTCGTCTCCACCGGCGAGCTGACCCCGTCCCAGATCTCCGCGCAGATCCGCAAGGCGGCCGGTTCGGGCGTCACCCTGCAGACGCTGGCGCTGGAGTTCAACGTCGACGTCCCGCAGACCGCGGTGCTCTCCACCAGCTCGGTCACCGACGCGGTCGGCACCTTCAGCTTCACGCCGCACGCCGACGGCTCGGTCACCCCCGACCCCGCGTGGGTGAGCCGCTACATCCGCACCGAGCAGGTGCCGCTCATCGGCACCGTCACCTGCAACAAGGGCATGCTCCCGCAGCTGCGCGGAGCATTGACCGAGATCCAGCAGCGCGGCCTGTCCAGCGCCATCCACCCGGGCGAGTACGGCGGCTGCTACGTGCCGCGGTACATCGCCCACGACCCCGCCAAGGGCCTGTCCCTGCACACCTGGGGCATCGCGGTGGACCTCAACGTGCCCGGCAACCAGCGCGGCACGGTCGGCGAGATGAACCGCCAGGTGGTGCAGATCTTCAAGAGCTGGGGCTTCGCCTGGGGCGGCGACTGGAACTACACCGACCCGATGCACTTCGAGATGTCGCAGGTCGTGCGCCAGCAGTAGCGAGGTCTCGCGGCTCGCGGTGACCCGCTCGCACCTCGACCAGCGCGGAGCCCGCTCAGTCCAGGTTGTGGTGTTCCACGACCTGACGGGCGACCTCGCTGAGCTTGAGGTTGAGCTCCTGGGAGGCCTGCCGGAGCATCGCGAAGGCGTCCTGGTCGGAGATCTTGTGGAAGGCCATCATCAGGCCGACCGCCTTGCCGATCTCGCGGTTGCTCTGCAGCCCGGCGCGCAGGGTGTCGGCGTGCTGGCGCTCGTGCGCGGCGAGCAGCGCCACCGTCACGAACGACGCCAGCACGATGCCCTGGTCGACGGAGTGCTGGCTGAGCGCACCCGGCTGGTCGGAGAACAGGTTCAGCGCGCCGGTCTTCTCCGCGCCGACGACCAGCCGGAAGCCGGCCATCCCGCGCACCGGCGTCTCGGCCATCACCCGGGCGGACAGCTGCGGCCAGGGCGAGCCGTCGGTGAGGTCGGCGTCGTGGTACACCGCCTCGTCCACGATCGCGTCGAGGCAGGGCCCCTCGCCGAGCTCCCGCTCGAACCGGTCGATCGTGTCGGCGACGTCGTCGCTGGCCGCGGACGTCTCGAAACGTCCGTCGCGGCGCAGCATCAGGCTGGCGTGGTCGCAGCCGTGCACGAGCTGAGGCGCAGCGCGCACCACGGCTTCGTAGACCAGCTCGTAGTTGTCGCCGGCGTAGACCATCGCGGCCAGGCCGTGGAACATCTCGGCCGTCGCGCTGTCGGTGGGAAGCGGCAGCAGCTCGTCACCCATGCGTGTCCGTTCCCTCCCGTGGCCGGCCGCGTCCTGGGGCCTGTCAAGGCGCTGCGCCATTCTGGCACGGCGGCGCTACCCTGGCCGGGCGAGGACCGCGCGGACCGGGAGGTGCCGATGGAGCCCACCGACGACGTACCCCCGCCGGTCCGCGCCCCGCACCCGCGTCGCTGGACGCACCTGCCCGACCCGATCCCGCTCGAGCGCACGGTCGCGTCCTCCGAGTCCGGGCCGCACCCGGAGGAGAAGGACGACTACTGGCGCGAGGTGGAGTGGCTGCTGCGGGTCACCGGCGGCTTCTGACCCCTCCGAGCCGGGCGGCGACGGGCCCGCGATACTCGGCCCATGCGCTCCCTCCAGGTCACCAGCCTCGACGGTCCCGACGGTCTCCGCGTGGTCGAGGTGCCGGAGCCCGAGCCGGCTGCCCGCCAGGTCCTGGTCGAGGTGCACGCCCTCGGGGTCAGCTGGCCGGACCTGCTGCTGACCCGGGGCGAGTACCAGGTCAAGCCGCCGCTGCCCTTCCAGCTCGGGGTCGACCTCGCGGGGGTGGTGCGCAGCGCCCCCGCCGACGCCCCGGTGAGCGCCGGGGACCGCGTCGCCGCCTGCCTGTCGTACGGCGGGGGCGCCGACGTGGTCGCGGTCCCGACCGAGGCGGTGTTCCCGCTGCCCGACGGGGTGTCGTTCGCGAAGGGCGCCGCGCTGCCGATGAACTACCTCACCGCGCAGTTCGCGCTGGCCACCCGCGCGGGCGTGCGCGCGGGTGAGACGGTGCTGGTGCACGGCGCGTCCGGCGGGGTCGGCACCGCGACCCTCCAGGTCGCGAAGGGGTACGGCGCCCGCACGGTCGGCGTGGTCTCCACCGAGGAGAAGGCCGACCTGGTCCGCCGGCTGGGCGCCGACGACGTGGTGCTCGTCGGCGGGTTCCTCGACGCGGTCCGTGCGGTCACCGAGGGCCGGGGCGTCGACGTGGTGGTCGACGTGGTCGGCGGCGACCTGATGACCGACTCGCTGCGCAGCCTGGCGCCGGAGGGCCGGCTGCTGGTCGTCGGGTTCACCGGCGGTGCCATCCCGCAGGTGCGGGTGAACCGGCTGCTGCTCAACAACATCGACGTCCGGGGCGTCGGCTGGGGCGCCTACGCGATGGTGCGGCCGGGCTTCATGCACGCGCAATGGGACGCGCTGCTGCCGATGATCGAGTCCGGGGTCGTCGACCCGCCGGTGGGCGCGACATACCCGTTGGAGGAGGCGAGCCGCGCGCTCACGGAGATGGCCGAGCGACGGGTGCTCGGCAAGTCGGTGCTGTCGCTGCGCTGACGGCCGCCTTTTTCGTAAAGCTTCGGGTCGTGCCGACGCGTTCCACGCGACCTCCTGACCTCCGGGTCAGCACCCGCCCCCGTAGGCTGACCGGCGTGACGATCCTCGACGACGCCCGCTCCGGCATGGACCCCACCACCCGCCCGCAGGACGACCTGTTCCGGCACGTCAACGGCCGCTGGCTGGAGGAGACCGAGATCCCGGCCGACAAGTCCGGCTGGGGCGCCTTCGCGGTGCTGGCCGAGCGCTCCGAGCAGCGGGTCCGCGACATCATCGAGCAGCTGGCCGAGCAGGAGCACGAGCCGGGCTCGAACGCCCAGAAGATCGGCGACCTGTTCACCAGCTTCATGGACGAGGACCGCATCGAGGCGCTGGGCGCCGAGCCGCTGGGTCCCGAGCTCGACGAGGTGGCCGCGCTGGCCGACCTCGACGCGCTGGTGGCGTACGTCGGCGGCGTCGAGCGGCGCGGGGGCGGCGGCTTCTTCGGCGCCTACGTCGACAACGACGACCGCAACGCGGAGCGCTACATCGTCAACCTGGTGCAGGGCGGGATCGGCCTCCCCGACGAGTCCTACTACCGCGAGGACAAGTTCGCCGACGTGCGCGCGGCGTACCTGCGGCACCTCGAGACGATCCTGGGCCTGGCCGGCTGGCCCGAGGCGGCCCGGGCCGCGCAGCAGGTGCTCGACGTGGAGACCCGGCTGGCCAAGGGCCACTGGGAGATCGCCGACACCCGCGACCGGATCAAGACCTACAACCTGACGTCGTACGCCGACCTGCGCGCGCTCGCGCCGACGCTCGCCTGGGACCGCTGGGCCGCCGCGCTCGGCGCCGACGACCAGACGCTGGCCGAGACCAACGTGCGCCAGCCCAGCTACCTGGAGCACCTCGACGGCGCCCTGCGCGAGGTGCCGCTGGCGGACTGGAAGGCCTGGGTGGCGATCCGCGTGGTGCGGTCCGCCTCGCCGTACCTGTCCTCGGCGTTCGTGGAGGCCAACTTCGACTTCTACGGCCGCACCCTCAGCGGCACCCCCGAGCTGCGGGCCCGCTGGAAGCGCGGCGTGTCGTTCGTCGAGGGGTCGATCGGGGAGGCGGTGGGCGAGGAGTACGTCACCCGGTACTTCCCGGCCCGCTCCAAGGAGCTGATGGAGGAGCTGGTCGCGAACCTCCTCGAGGCGTACCGCCGCAACATCGAGGCGCTGGACTGGATGGGCGAGGAGACGAAGGAGCGCGCGTACCGCAAGCTCTCGACGTTCCGCCCCAAGATCGGCTACCCGGACAAGTGGCGCGACTACTCCGGCCTGCGGGTCTCCGCCGACGACCTGCTCGGCAATGTGCGGGCGGTCGCGGCGTTCGAGACCGACTACGAGCTGAACAAGATCGGTTCGCCGATCGACCGCGACGAGTGGCACATGCTGCCGCACCAGGTGAACGCCTACTACAACCCGGGCTTCAACGAGATCTGCTTCCCGGCGGGCATCCTGCAGGCGCCGTTCTTCGACGCCGAGGCGGAGGCCGCGGAGAACTACGGCGGTATCGGCGCGGTGATCGGCCACGAGATCGGGCACGGCTTCGACGACCAGGGCTCGCAGTTCGACGAGCTCGGCAACCTGGAGAACTGGTGGACCGACGCCGACCGCGCGGCGTTCCAGGAGCGCGCGGACAAGCTGATCGCCCAGTACGACGTGCTCGAGCCGCGTGAGCTGCCCGGCGAGCACGTCAACGGCGCGCTCACGGTGGGCGAGAACATCGGCGACCTCGGCGGGATCACGATCGCGCTCAAGGCGTACCTGATCAGCCTGGAGGGCGAGGAGGCGCCGGAGGTCGGCGGCCTCACCGGCATCCAGCGGGTGTTCTTCAGCTTCGCGAACATCTGGCGCTCCAAGCGACGCAAGGAGCTGATGCTGCAGCTGCTCACCGCCGACCCGCACTCCCCCGCGGAGTTCCGCGCGAACATCGTGCGCAACCTCGACGAGTTCGTGGAGGCGTTCGGCGTGCAGCCCGGCGACGGCCTGTGGCTCGACCCGCAGGAGCGGGTCCGCATCTGGTGACCCCCGCTGGTCGAGGTGCGAACGAAGTGAGCCTCGAAACCAGGTGGTGACCCACGCGGTCACGTCACCCGGTCTCGAGGCTCGTCGCCGGCGCTCCTCGTGCCTCGACCAGCGAGCGATGGTCAGTGCATCATCGCGGCCGCGTTGACACTCTCGCCGTCGGGCTTGGTCTCGGCCGGCCGGCGGCGCGGCAGCAGGAACGCCGGCACCAGGCAGAGCGCGACCAGGACCGTCGCGACCAGGAACACCTGGGCGAACGAGTGCGACATGTCCGAGAACGCCTGCGGGATCAGCGCGGGGTCGGGCCGGGCACCGGTGGCGATCGCGCCGCGCAGCGCGGTGACCGCCTCGCTGCCGTTGAACCCGTTGGTGAGCAGCACCGAGAACAGCGCGGTGCCGATCGACGCGGCGACCTGCTGGGTGATGTTCATCAGCGTGGAGCCGCGGGCGATCTGGGCGTCCTTCAGGGTCTGCAGCGCCGAGGTCATGATCGGCATCATCGTGCCGCCCATGCCGAGGCCCATCACGAACAGCGCCCCGAGCAGGAACTGGTACGACGGGTCGCTGATGTCCACACCCGCCGCACTCAGGTGCACCTGCGACGGCTCGATGCCCACCTGGGTGAACATCGCCATGCCGATCACGATCACCACGATGCCGACGAGCACGATCTTGCCCGGCCCGATCCTGTCGGTGAGCACGCCGGCGATCGGCATGGTGATCATCGCGCCGATGCCTTGCGGGGCGAGCAGCAGGCCCGCCTGCAGCGTGGTCTCACCGCGCACCTGCAGGAAGTACGACGGGAACAGCAGGCTGGCGCCGAAGAACGCGATCGCGAACAGCGACATCGCGATCACCGCGATGGTCAGCGGTCGCTCCCGGAACAGGTGCAGGTCGATCAGCGGGTGCTCCGGCGCCCGGAACAGCTCGCGGAGCACGAACAGCGCCACCAGGGCCAGGCCGATGATGCCGGTGGTCAGCACCTTGGTGTCCCACACGGTGCCGGCCTCGGGGATCGAGGAGACGCCGTACAGGAACAGCGCGAGGCCCGGCGAGAGCAGCACCATGCCGAGGAAGTCGAAGGTCTCCGACGGGGTCGGGCTGTCCTTGGGCAGCACCAGCGCGGCGTACACCAGCGCGACCACGCCGATCGGCAGGTTGATCAGGAAGATCCAGTGCCACGAGGCGATGTCGATCAGCCAGCCGCCGAGGATCGGGCCGAAGATCGGGCCGAGCAGCATCGGGACACCCAGGATGGCCATCACCCGGCCGAGCCGCTCCGGGCCGGCCGCGCGGGTCATGATCGTCATGCCGAGCGGCATCAGCATGCCGCCGCCGAGGCCCTGCAGCACCCGGAACGCGGTGAGCATCTCGATGCTGGTCGCGGTCGCGCACAGCACCGAGCCGGCGGTGAAGAGGAACACCGCGAGCATGTACAGCCGCTTGGTGCCGAAGCGGTCGGCCGCCCAGCCGGTCAGCGGGATCACCGCGGCCAGGGCGAGGGTGTAGCCGGTCATCGTCCAGGCGACCTGCGCCGGCGAGGAGTCGAACTCGGTCTGGAAGGTCGGCTGCGCCACGCTCACGACGGTGATGTCGAGGATCGACATGATCGCGCCGAGCACGACCACGCCCGCCACGAGCAGGACGTCCTTGGTGAGCTTGTCGCCGTCGGCGGGCGCGCCGGGGATGGGGGAATTGCTGGGGGTCTGCGTCGTCACCGGTCCAGGGTAGGGAGAACCGGAACCGCGAGGCACCTTAATTGTCGGTGAACCCTGGTGTTCCCGGTCACCCGACGAGGCGCTCGACCGCCTCCACCACGCGCGGGTCGTCGGGCACCACGCGGGGGCTGAACCGCGCCACCACGGTGCCCGAGCCGTCGATCAGGAACTTCTCGAAGTTCCAGCGGATGTCGCCGGTCTCGCCGGCCTCGTCCGGCGCGTCGACGAGGTCGCGGTAGACCTGGTGCCGGTCGTCGCCGTTGACGTCGACCTTCTCCGACATCGGGAAGCTGACGCCGTACGTCGTGGAGCAGAACTCCTCGATCTCCTCGGCGGTGCCGGGCTCCTGACCGCCGAACTGGTTGCACGGCACCCCGACCACGCTGAACCCGCGGCCGGCGTACTTCTCGTGCAGCGCCTCGAGCGCGGTGTACTGCGGGGTCAGCCCGCACTTCGACGCGACGTTGACGACCAGGGCGGGACCGCCGCCGGTGAGCTCCCCGAGGGTCGCGGGGGTGCCGTCGAGGCGGGCGAGGGGGGTTCCGAGATCGGGCATGCGGCGAGCCTAGCCCGCGCTGTCAGCTCGTCCAGGCCTGCCACAGAGCGGCGTACTCCCCGTCGAGCGCGACCAGCTCGTCGTGGGTGCCGAGCTCGGCGATCCGGCCGTCGATCACCACCGCGATCCGGTCGGCGTCGTGGGCGGTGTGCAGCCGGTGCGCGATCGCGATCACCGTCCGGCCCTCGAGCAGCGCGTTGATGCTGCCCTCGACGGTGCGGGCGGTGCGCGGGTCGATCAGCGAGGTGGCCTCGTCGAGCACCAGCGTGTGCGGGTCGGCGATCACCAGCCGGGCCAGCGCGACCTGCTGCGCCTGCGCGGGGGTGAGCGCGAGGTTGCCCGAGCCGACCTGGGTGTCCAGGCCGTCGGGGAGCCGGCGCACCCACTCCGCGGACCCGACCGCGGCGAGCGCGGCCCACACCGGTCCGTCGCCGGCGCCCTCGCGACCCAGCACGATGTTGTCGCGCACCGAGCCGACGAACACGTGGTGCTCCTGGGTGACCAGCGCGACCTCCTCGCGCAGCGACTCCAGCGGCAGCGCGACCAGGTCCACCCCGCCGACCTGCACCGACCCGGTGCGCGGGCCGTTGATGCCGGCCAGCAGCCGGCCGAGCGTGGACTTGCCGGAGCCGCTCGGCCCGACGACGGCCAGCCGCTCGCCCACCTGCGGGCGCAGGTCGACGCCGTGCAGCACGTCGTGGCCGGGGCGGTACGCGAACCGCAGGTCCTCGCCGACCAGGTCGGGGCCGGAAGGCAGCGCCTCGCCGGCGACCCGGTCCTGCGGCACCGCCGCGATCCCGAGCAGCCGGGCGGTGGAGGCCGCGCCGACCTGCAGCCGGTCGACCTCGCCGACCAGCCGGTCGAGCGGGCCGGAGAGCGCCTCGACGTACAGCACCGCGGTGGTGATCTGGCCGAGCGAGACCCAGCCCTGCCAGTAGCCGTAGGCGCCGACCAGCACGGTGATCACCCGGGGCGCGTTGAAGGCCACGTCGATCACGGTGAACAGCAGGTTGCGCAGGGTCATCCCGTAGCGCTCGGCCTGCCCGGAGGCCGCCACGTCGTCCTCGGTGGCCCGGATCCGGCGCCCGGCCAGCCCCAGCGCCTCGACGGTGCGGGCGCCCTCGACGGTCTCGGTGAGCGTGCTGTTGATCCGGGAGTACGTCGAGCCCTCGGCGATGTAGCACTTGGAGGCACGGCGCAGGTAGCGGCGCACCGACACGAACGACAGGCCGATGAGCACGAGCGCGGGCGCGGCGAGGAGCACGGAGTTCAGCAGCATCGCGCCGATCGACAGCACCACGGTGAGCAGCGTGATGACGGCCATCGGGACGCCGTACTGGACGGCGCGGCTCATCGTGCCGACGTCGCGGGTGACCCGGGTGACCAGGTCGCCGGTGCTGGCGCCCTCGACGCGGCTGAGCGGCAGCCGCAGGATGGTCCGCACGACGTACTCCCGCGCGGACGCGAGCAGGTCCTGCCCGAACAGCGTCGAGGTGACCTGGCCGCCGAACGTGAACGCGGCCTGCACCAGCACCACCCCGACGATCACCAGCGCGAGCGTGCCGATGCCCTCGGCCGGCCCGGGGGCGGTGACCCGGTCGACCAGGGTGCCGAGCAGCTTCGGCACCGCCAGCGCGGCGACCGCCGCGACGGCGTTCAGCAGCACCATGGCCACGAACCAGCGCCGGCGGGTGCGGACCAGGTCGCGGGCGAACCGGAACACGGCCCGGTCGTCGGCGACCGGCCAGCCGCGCTCGGGGCTGCGCGAGTCGGCGTAGATCTTCTCGGCGCGCTCGCGGCGCACCCGGTGCCGCAGCCGGAGCCCCTGAACCCGGGTGCGCAGGTCGGACCCGCGCGGCGGCGGCGGGGTCAGCTCCGGCGGCAGCGCCGGCGGGTCCAGCGAGCGGTCGCGCCAGGTGTCGGCCGAGGTGGCGAGCAGGTCAGGCACGGCTGTCCTCCAGGGCCGGGGCCGCGAAGCTGCGGGCCACGACGTCGCGGTACCTCGGCTCGTCGGCGAGCAGGTCGTCGTGCCGGCCCTCCGCGGCCACCCGGCCGGCCTCGAGCAGCACGACGTGGTCGGCGTGGTGCAGCCACAGCGGGGACACCGTGGTCACCACGGTGGTCCGGCCGCGCCGGTGCGCGGCGACCCGTACGGCGATCCGGGTCTCGGTGTGCGCG
>JABFXA010000238.1 GCA_013361955.1 Nocardioidaceae bacterium | reverse complement strand
TGTGCTCTTCCAATCTGTGCCGAAGACGACGTCGACCCACGGCGCCTTGGTGGTGATCGTCGAGCGGTCCTTCTGCGCGAGGCAGCCGCCGACCGCGATCTGCATGCCGGGCCGGGCGGCCTTCACGGGCGCGAGGTGGCCGAGGTTGCCGTAGAGCTTGTTGTCCGCGTTCTCGCGGACCGCGCAGGTGTTGAACACGACCACGTCGGCCGCGTCCCCGTCGGCCGCGGCGCCGGCGTCGAACCGCACGTAGCCGGCGTCCTCCAGCAGCCCGGAGAGGCGCTCGGAGTCGTGGACGTTCATCTGGCACCCGTAGGTGCGGACCTCGTAGGTCCGGGGGGCGGTGGGCGCGGCGTTCATGACCGGTCAAGGGTACGGCGGCGGCCCGGTCGCCCGGAAAACACCGCCCCGCGCGGGGCCGGGGTCAGCGGCCCTTCCGCGGCGTGACCCAGAGCCGGATGACGCCCTCGATGACGACCGTGCCGTCGTCGCGCCGGCCGCGCACGCGCACCGGCACCTCGCCGCCGTCCTCCGGGAGGGCCGGGCCCGTCCACTGCTCGGGGTCGGTCTCCGCGACGCAGGTGATGTCGCTGGTCGCCTTCGCCGTGTAGGCGACCTCCATCGCCTTCGGGATCCACCGCTTGTCGGCCGGGATCGTCGCCTCGGCCAGCG
This sequence comes from Nocardioidaceae bacterium, assembly GCA_013361955.1. Lineage (GTDB taxonomy): Bacteria > Actinomycetota > Actinomycetes > Propionibacteriales > Nocardioidaceae > Nocardioides_B. The sequence continues at coordinate 1,723 of JABFXA010000238.1, read as the reverse complement.
CACCCATCGCAGCCTCGAGTCCGTTGCACAGTGCGATCGCGTGCACGGTGCCGAGGTGGTTGTGCACGCCCCGGCGCTTGGGGATCACGAGCTCCGCGCGGTTCGGCTCGAGGACGGTGAAGCGCGGCCGGACGGTGGCGAAGTACGGCGCCTTCCGCGCGAACAGGACCGAGAAGATCCGCTGACCGGCGGGCAGGGCGCCGGCACGGCGCCAGAGGGTGAGGACCTGGCTCATGGGCCGATGTTACCCATGAGTAGAGCTCAGGCGGAACCGGCCTCCACGGCGTGCAGCCCGTCGTCACCCGAGGGCGCCTCGACCTGCCGGGCGAACCGCTCCCACGCCGCCTGCCGGCTGATGCCGAGCGCGCCGCCGACCTGTGCCCACGACAGCCCGCGGCTGCGCACCAGCCGCACCCAGTCGACCAGGAACCGGTCGACCTGGGCGCCCGTCCGGGCGATCAGCGGCAGCTTCCCGAGCAGGTCGGCGTCGGACATGGAGTGCCAGGGCGGCGGGTCCTCGCGGCCGGTACGGCGGAGCTCCGCGAACACGCCCGCGAAGTGGTCCAGGCAGCTCCCGCAGATGAACGCGCCGAGGCCGCCGGCCATCTCGCCGCCGTCGCGGCCGGGCTCGCCGCAGAACGAGCAGCTCTGGCGGCTGGTGACAGCATCCACGCAGGGATCCCTTCCACGAGGCCCCCGCTTCGATCGGGCACCAGAGTGCCACAGACCCGGTTGCCGCCCAACCGGTCGACTTCGGTCGGCTTCCGGCGCACCCCGGTCCCGTCGGTCCTCCCGGCGGTCGTGGGCGCGGTCAGCCGACCCGCTGCGCGACGACGAACACCCGCCGGAACGGCAGCACCACGGCGATGCCGTCGCCGTGCGGCCGGGAGGGGTACGCCGCCGCGAGCCGTCGCCGGAACTCCTGCTCGAAGCGCGGTCGGACGTCGTCCGGCAGCGCCTGCAGGGTCGGCCGCGCGCCCGTGCCGGACACCCACGCGAAGACCGGGTCGGGGCCGGTGAGGACGTGGAGGTAGGTCGTCTCCCAGGCGTCGACCCGGCAGCCGAGGCCGGCCAGGACGTCGAGGTACTGCTCGGCGTCGTGGCTCGCGGGCACGGCGACGTCGCGGGTGAAGGAGGCGTACGGCTCCTCGGCCGCCAGCTCGGTGCGGATGGTGTGGCTCGGCTGGTCGAAGTTCCCGGGGACCTGGAACGCGAGCCAGCCGCCGTCCGCGACCTGCGCGAGGAGTCGCGGGAGCAGGTCGAGGTGACCGGGCACCCACTGCAGGGTGGCGTTGGACAGCAGCACGTCCACCGGGCGGTCGGGGCGCCAGTCCCGCACGTCGCCGAGCTCGTAGCGCCCGACCGGGTCGTCCCGGCGCGCCCGCGCGACCATCTCCGGGCTGGAGTCGACGCCGAGGACCTCGGCCCCTGGCCAGCGGTCGCGGACCAGCCCGGTGAGGTTGCCGGGCCCGCAGCCGAGGTCGACGACCACCCGCGGCCGGTCGGCACCGACCCGCGCGAGCAGCTCGACGAAGGGACGACCGCGCTCGTCGGCGTACTGCAGGTAGCGCTCGGGATCCCACCGGTGCGTCATCGGCGCCTCCTCGGCAGCAGTGTGTCGATGCCGAGAGGCTGCTCCCCATCTCTCTTGATGTCAAGATTCTCGACCGGGTCCGCTAGCCTGGCGGCATGCGGGACGAGGTCGACGAGCTGGTCGAGGCGT
>JABFXA010000283.1 GCA_013361955.1 Nocardioidaceae bacterium | reverse complement strand
ACGACGAGCGACTCGTCGAGCCCCTCCACGGACAGCGTCGCGAGCCCGAACTCCAGCAGGTGCTCGAAGACGTGCACGGTGCCGTCGAGGCCGGTGCCAGCTGTCGTGTCGACGCGGCAGTCCTGCGGGCGCAGGCCGACCACCACCGGCCGGCCCTGCTCCGGCGTGGTCGCGGACGTGACCAGCCGGCCGTGCCGGCCGACCCGGACGGCCACGCCGTCGCCGTCGCGGTCGACGACCCCCTCGAGCAGGTTGATCTTCGGCTCCCCGACGAAGTCGGCGACGAACTGGTTCGCCGGGTCGTCGAAGATCTCGTCCGGGGTGCCGAACTGCTGGATCACGCCGGCGTCCATCACGGCCATCCGGTCGGCCAGGCTCAGCGCCTCGAGCTGGTCGTGGGTGACGATGATCGTGGTGTAGCCGAACTCCCGCTGCAGCAGCTTGAGCTCGCGCCGCACCCGCTGCCGCTGGGCGGCGTCGAGGTGAGACAGCGGCTCGTCGAGCAGCAGCACCGGTGGGTTGCGGATCAGCGCCCGGGCCAGCGCGACCCGCTGCTTCTGGCCGCTGGACAGGTTCGCCGGCCGCATCGGCAGCAGGTCGGTCATCGCCAGCCGCTCGGCCAGCGCGTCGACCCGGGCGTCGGCGTCGCGCACCTTGCGGGCCTTGAGCCCGTAGGCCAGGTTGGCGCGGACGTCGAGCGGCGGGTACAGCGCGTAGCTCTCGAACCCGACGCCGACGTTGCGCTTGCCCGGCGGCAGGTCGTGGATCGCGCGGTCGTCGATGTGGATCTCGCCGCCGGTCACCGTCTCCAGGCCGGCGATCATCCGCAGCGTCGTGGTCTTCCCGCAGCCCGAGGGGCCGAGGAGGGCGACGAGCTCGCCCGGCTCGATCCGCAGGTCGATGCCCTTGACGGCCTCGAAGGGCTCGCGGCCCCGCGCGACGTACGTCTTGAAGAGCCGGGTCAGGCTCAGGCTCTGCGCCTGCGCCGGGTCGGCGGCAGCACCGTGGCTGCTTCGCGGGGGGCTGGTCGTGGACGTGGTCACCGGTTCCTCCCTGGCACGGTCGGGGCGCCGATCCTGGCGGTGTCCTCGCCGGGGGCGCCGGCCGCGAAGACGTGCGTCTTCCCGAGAGGTACGTCGAGGTCGACGGCGTCGCCCTCGGTGACCTGCTCGGCGCCCGGCGCCACCGCGACGAGCTGGACGCCGCCGATGTCGACGGTCAGCTCGATCTCGCGACCGAGCCGCTCGTGCAGCCGGACCTCGCCGCGGACCCGCAGGTGGTCGGTCGCGGGCTCTGCACCGCGGCCCAGCTCGACGTCCCGGGGCCGGATCCCGATGCGGGCCCGGTCGCCGGCCGCCAGCCCGCTGTCGCGGGGCACCGGGACCTCGAGGGCCCCGCCCGCCGCGCGCAGCACGCCGCCGTCGACCTCGGCGTCGACGAGGTTGATCTCGGGCTGACCGAGGGCCTTGGCGACGAAGGTGTCGACCGGCTCGTGCCACACCTCGAGCGGGGTGCCCACCTGGACCAGCCGGCCCTCGCGGAGCACCGCGATCCGGTCGCCGAGCGCGAGCGCCTCCTGGTAGTCGTGGGTGACGTACAGGGAGGTGGTGCTGGACATCGCGCCGAGCTGCTTGAGCTCGGAGCGCATCGCCGCCCGCAGCTTCGCGTCGAGGTGCGACAGCGGCTCGTCGAGCAGGTACACGTCGGCCGGTCGCACCAGCACCCGGCCGAGCGCGACCCGCTGCCGCTGCCCGTTGGACAGCTCCCGCGGGAACCGCCGCAGCAGGTGGTCGATCCCGAGCGTGGTGGTGACCAGCTCGATGCGCTGCTTCTGCTCCGCCTCCGAGTAGCGTCCCGACCGGCCTGAGCGCAGCGGGGACGCGAGGTTCTGCGACACCGTCCTCTGCGGGTACAACGCGTAGCTCTCGAACGCCATCGCGACGTTGCGCTGGTACGGCTCGACGCCGTCCATGCTGCGCCCGGCGATGCGCACGCTGCCCCGGTCGACGTCGACCAGGCCGGCGACGCTCTTGAGCGTGGTGGTCTTGCCGGCCCCGGACGGGCCGAGGATCACGAAGAACTCACCGTCGCCGATGTCCAGGCTGATGTCGTCGATCGCCCGGGTCTTCCCGAAGCTCTTGGACAGGGACGTGGTCGTCAGCGTCGCCATCAGGACTTCACCGCCCCGAACGACAGGCCGCGCACCAGGTAGCGCTGGATGGTCAGGGCCAGGGCCAGCGGGGGCAGCGCCCCGATGATGGCCGCGGCCGCGGTCAGGTTGTAGTAGGCCTGCCCGCCGCCGCCGAGGTACTTCGAGATGGCGACGGTGACCGTGGAGTTGTCGCTGCCGGTGAGGATCAGCGGGAACACGTAGTTGTTCCAGGCGAAGATGAACGCCAGCAGCGCGGCCGCGGCGATGCCGGGACGGACCAGCGGCAGCGCGACCATCACGAACGCGCGCCGCCGGGTGTACCCGTCGAGCAGCGCGGCCTGCTCCAGGTCGGCCGGCAGGTCCTCGAAGTACGACCGCAGGATCCACACGACGAGCGGCATGGTGACCAGCTGCAGCACCCAGATCAGCCCGACCTTGGTGTCGAACAGCCCCACCTGGTTGTAGATCACGAACAGCGGGACGATCACCATCAGCTCCGGCGCGAACCGGAACGACAGGATGGTGAACATCAGGTCGTTGGAGCCGCGGTACCTCCACCGGCCGGCGGCGTACGCCGCGGGGATCCCGATGACCAGCGAGACCAGCACCGCTCCCCCGCAGTTGACCACGCTGGTCAGCAGCGCGCTGGTGAAGTCGACGCTGGTGAGGGCCGTGCCCCTGTCGCTGAGCACCGTGCCGAAGTTCTCCAGCGTCGGCGAGAACGTGAAGTACGTCGAGGTCTGCTCGGCCGACGTCTTCAGGGACAGCAGCACCATCCAGACGATGGGGAACAGCGAGAACACGAACCAGCCGATGACGGCCAGGTCCGCGACCACGGACCCGGTGGTGAGCCGTTTCCGTCCGGGCATCAGCTCGGTTGCCATGTCAGGTCTCCGATCCGGCGGCGCGCTTCTGGGCCTTGCCCAGCACGCTGACCAGGTAGCGGGCGGTGAGGAAGACGAGCGCCCACAGCAGGAACATGTAGGTGCTCCCCACCGAGTAGTTGAGGTTGATGATCGAGTCCTCGTAGGCGCCGATCTGCAGGGTCCGGGTCGTCGACCCGGGACCGCCGGCGGTGAGCACGAAGACGTGGTCGAAGATCTTCAGGGAGTCCATGAAGCGGAAGATCACCGCGACCAGGATGTAGGGCCACATCATCGGCAGCATCAGTCGGCGGAACATGTAGAACCACCCGGCGCCGTCGACGTCGGAGGCCTCGAACGGCTCCTTGGGCAGCGACCGGATCCCGGCCAGCACGAGGATCGCGACGAACGGCGTGAAGATCCAGACGTCGACCAGGATCACCGACCAGAGCGCGGTCTTGGTGCTCAGCCAGTTGAACGTCGAGCCCAGCCCGAGGACGTGGTTGAGGATGCCGAACTGCGGGTTGAACATCAGCCGCCAGATCACGCCGGCGATCACCGGGGCGATCATCAGCGGCAGGATCAGCACCTTCTCGAAGATCTTGCCGACGATGCTCGAACGGTTCAGCAGCAGCGCGATCCCGACCCCGAGGACGGTCTCCACGGCGGTGGCCACCAGCGCGTAGACGGCGGTGACCCGGACGCTGGTCCAGAAGATCGGGTCCGACATCACCGTCTTGAAGTTGTCCAGCCCGACGAACTCGGGGGTGGGCCGCACCGCGGCGTAGTTCAGCACCGAGTAGTAGGCGCCGAGCACGAACGGGTACAGGATGCCGACGGTGATCAGCAGGGCCGGCACCGAGAGCAGGTAGGGGCGCAGCCGGCGCCGCCAGGCCGGGACGGGCTTGACCTCCCGGCCGGTGCCCCCGGTGCCGCCGTGGCGGTGCTCCCGGGTGCCGGTCTCGTCCATCGTGGTGGTCATGGCGAGCCTCCTCTCGTCCCGGGCGAGCGCAGCCGGCCGTTCACGCGTTGACCTTCGAGTCGCTGGACTTCGCCAGGTCGTCCAGGCTCGACTTCGCGTCCTTGCCGGAGTACATGTCCTGCAGCGCGACCGCCCAGTCCTCGGTGGTCTCGAAGAAGCTGGTCTGCGGGGTGAACTGGATCTTGGTCTCGGGCACGACCTTCTCGAAGGTGTCGAGGTAACCCGGGAACGCGCCCAGCGTCTGCTTGAACACGCTGTCGAACACCGACTGCCGGGTCGGGTCGGCGAACGCACCCTGCTGGACGCCGCGCGACATCGCCTCCTTGCCGGTGGCCCACTGGATGAACAGCCAGGCGGCGAGCTTCTTCTTCGACGCCGAGTTCATCGCCAGCGACCAGGTCCACAGGTTGGTCGCGTAGCTGCCGTCCGGACCGGCCGGCCCCGGGTGCCACGCCAGGTTGCCGGCCTCGCGGCTGGCGCCCTTCTTGTTCTTCGGGTACGTCGCGCTGTCCGCGTCGAACACCATCGCGGCGGTGCCGTCGCCGAGGTCGCGCGTGCAGTCCGGGTACTCGTAGGTGGTCCACGACGTCGGGCCCGCGTGCTTGGCCAGGTCGACCCACTGCTGCGAGAACTCCACGGCCTCCGGTGAGTTCATCGCCGCGGTGAGCTTGCCGCCGCTGGACTTGTAGTCGACGCAGCCCATCCGGGTGTACTGGGTCATGAAGCCCGGGTGGATCGTCGCCCACGACTTCGAGCCGCGGAACGAGACGCCGTACTGGTTCTTCGAGCGGTCGGTGAGGTCGACGGCGAGCTGCTGGAAGTCGCCCCAGGTCTCCGCAGGCCGGATGCCCTTGGCGTCGAACAGCTTCTTGTTGTAGGCGATCACGTTGGTCTCGAAGCCCCACGGGATGGCCCACTGGCCGCCGGTGCCGAGCGGGCTGCCGACCTTGAAGTCCCACGAGGTCGCGGTCCGCAGACCCTCGTAGATGTCCTCGAAGTCGTACTCCTGCGACGTCGCGGAGTCGTTCTCCAGCCAGGGCTTGAGGTCCTCCATCCAGCCGGGCGGGCCGTACTGCCAGATGAAGTACGCGCCGGTCATGAACACGTCGTGCTCACCGGACTTGCCGGCCAGCTCGGTGTTCAGCTTGGTGAAGTAGTCGGCCTCCGGCACCAGGTCGGCGGTGACCTGGATGCCGGTCTTCGCGGTGAACTCCTTGAGGAGCGGCTGGAAGCTCTGCTGGTACGGGTGCGGGGTCTGCAGGATCTTGATCGACTCCCCCTTCGCCTTCTTCCAGTCGAAGGAGCCGCTGACCTCCGAGGCACCATTCGCGGCGCCGCCGGTGCTGCCACCGGTGCCGACGCCGCAGGCGTTCAGCAAGGGCGTGGCCGCGAGGCTGAGCCCGCCGAACCCCATCGCCTTGAGCAGGTCGCGACGCGAGGTCTGCGGGGGACGGTTGCTGTCGTTCATGGGTTCTCCGTTTCGATGGGCGACCGCGAGTGGCCCACGGCCGAGAGGTGAACAGCGCGCGATCACGCAGGGATGAGCGAGACCTTGATCGAGGAGGTGCCGTCGGCCACCAGGTCGAGCCCTTCCTGGAAGCGCTCCAGGGGCAGCTGGTGGGTGCAGATCCGGTCCATCGGCAGCCGTCCGGACTCGAGCATCCGGATGGCGGCGGGCCAGCAGTGCGGGCCGAGGTGGGCGCCGCGGACGTCGAGCTCCTTGTCGTCGCTGATGATGCTCCAGTCGACGGTGACATCGGAGCCGAAGACGCCGTACTCGACGAAGCGGCCGAGCTTGCGGAGCAGGTTCAGCCCCTGGGGTACGGCGGCGGGGTGGCCGGTGCCCTCGAGGTAGACGTCGGCGCCGTACCCGTCGGTGAGGTCCTTGACCACCTCGACCGGGTCCTGCTGGGTGATGTCGACGGTGAGGGTGGCGCCGCACTGCTCGGCCAGCTCGAGCTTCGCCGGCGCCATGTCCAGCGCGACGACCCGCGCGGGGAACTTGGCCGCCGCACCGGCCACCATGCCGAGCCCGATCGGACCGCAGCCGGCGACCACGACGACGTCGTCGAACCCGATGTCGGCGCGCTCGACCGCGTGCAGCGAGCAGGACAGCGGCTCGGCGAACGCGGCGTGCGCCGCCGGCAGGTGCTTGCTGATCTTGTGGACCAGCGCCTCGACCGGGAAGGTCATGTACTGCGCCATCGCGCCAGGGGTGCGGCGCTTGAAGCCGTACAGGTCGTGCGGTCCGCACATCCAGTACTCGCCACGCTGGCAGTAGCGGCACTGCCAGCAGGGCACGATCTGCTCGGAGACCACCCGGTCGCCGACCTGCACGCCCCAGCGCGCGGTGGCCGCCTCGTCGAGCCGGACGACCTCGCCGACGAACTCGTGCCCGGGGATCACCTCGGTCTCGGCCCAGGCCGGCCGGTTCTCGTCGCCCCAGAACTTGGCGGCGCCGTGGTAGCACTTCAGGTCGCTCGCGCAGATGCCCACGGCCTCCACCCGGACCAGCGCCTCGCCCGGGCCGGCCACCGGGGTGATCACCTCTTCGAGCCGGTAGTCCTCCGGGCCGTGGCACACCACCGCCTGCATCTTCTCCGGCACTGACTGCGCGGGTCCTGGCACTGCGCTCTTCCCTTCTGGGCGTCTTTCGACCGGTTCGCACCGAGCCGCTGTAACCGCGCTCACACTAGGAACGAGTCTGCACATATGTCCAGCACATCTGTTCAGAGAGTGAGACCGCCGAGGTCAACCGCCGGATTTCCGGGTCGACGTGTGGAAGGCTGGGGACTCGTGGAGAGCGACCGCCCGAACCTGCACGCGGTGCCGGACTCGGATCCCGGAAGTGGTGCGAGCCGGTTCCCGGCGCACCTGATGCACGCTGCGGCGACGCTCTACTACCTCGAGGACGCCACGCAGGCCGAGGTCGCCCGACGGCTCGACACCAGCCGGGCGACGGTCAGCCGGCTGCTCTCCGAGGCGCGCCGGCTCGGCATCGTGCGGATCCAGGTGGTCGACCCGGCCGACGCGCTCCGCGACGACGAGCTCGGGCCGCGCGCCGCCGAGGCCCTCGGCCTGGCCGCCGTGCACGTCGCGCCGGCCGCCCACGAGGCGGTGCTCGGGTCCGCGCTGGCGCAGCCGCTCGCGCACGCACTCGGAGGGGTCGGGCTGCAGCCCGACGACGTGCTGCTGGTGTCGTCCGGGCGCACCGTGTGGGAGGCGTCCCGGCAGACGCTGCCGGACCTCCCCGGGGTGGTGGTCGCGCCCACGGTGGGCGGCCAGGACGAGCCCGAGGCGTGGTATCAGACCAACGAGATCACCCGGAGCGTGGCCGAGAAGATCGGCGGACGGCCGGTGTTCCTCTACGCGCCCGCGCAGCCGGGCCAGGACCTCTACGACCGGCTCGTCGACGACCCGGCGACCCGGCGGGTGCTCGAGCTCTGGAAGACCGCGAAGTGCGCCCTGCTCGGTGTCGGTGCTCCCCCGCACACCCGGCGCTCGATGGCGAACTTCCTGCCCCGCGACGCCGACTGGCTGCGCGACGCGGTCGGCGACATCTGCTACCGGTTCTTCGACTCCGCGGGCGGCCCGCTGCACTTCCCGGGCGAGGAGCGGCTGATCGCCACCTCGCTCGAGACGCTGCGCACCATCCCGGTCACGATCGCGATCGCGGTCGGCGAGTCCAAGATCCCGAGCATCCTGGCGGGCGCGCGCAGCGGCTGGTTCAACACGCTCGTCACCGACGCACCCACCGCCGCCGCGCTCCTCGACGCGGCCACGTGACGCGTCGAGTCCCTAGGCTGAGCCGACGCGGGCCGTGACGTAGTAGCAGCCGAGGCCGCCCAGTTCACCCTCCGCCTCCGGGAGGTACGCCGCCGGGCCGCTGACGTCGATCGGCGTCCAGACCCCGTCGGCCGCGAGCCGGTCGACCACGCCCGGGCAGTCGCGGGGCTGCCAGAGGTCCTCGCGCTGCGTCACGACGACGAGCCCACCGGGCCGCACCACGCGCGCGAACTCCCGCCACACCGCGTCGACGTCGGGCAGGTAGGTCATCACGCCGACGCAGACCAGCGCGTCGACGCTGTCGTCGGCGACGTCGAGAGGCTGCTGCAGGTCGGCGGGCCGCAGCTCGTCGTACACCCCGGCGCGCTCGGCGACCCGCAGCGAGGCCTGCGAGACGTCCAGCCCGACGATCCGCCCGCCGAAGCCCGACGCCCGCAGCGCCCGGCCGACCAGCCCGGTGCCGCAGCCCGCGTCGAGCAGCGTGCCGGCGTCGGGGTGGTGCGCGCGGACGCGCTCGGCGACGGCCACCGGCGCCCGGTACGACCAGGTGGCGAGGTCGGCGTCGTAGCGCGCCGCCCAGTCGTCGTAGTGGTCGGCGACCTCGTGCGGGTCGGTCGGACCCTGGACCAGCCAGTCGTCAGCCATCGGCCCTCTCACGCGTCGGGCACGTACCGGTCCGCCTGCGTCTCGGGCCGGACGCCGTGCGTGAACACGTCGTCGGTGATCGGCAGGAAGTCGGCGTTCCACTCCTCCCACGCCTTCGCCAGCCGGTAGAAGATCTCGGGCCGGCTGTCCCGCAGGTTCGCGCGCTCGCGCTGGTCGACGACGACGTCGAAGAGGAACTCGTTGTCGTTGATCCGCAGGTACTTCCAGTCGCCGTCGCGCACCGCCCGCTGGCCCTGCGCCTTGTAGCGCCAGAAGAGCGTGCGCGGGTGCTCCGGCTCGCGCCCCTCGAGGACGGGCAGCAGGTCCTCGCCGTCGCTCGGGTACGCGGGGTGCGGCGCATGGCCCGCGGCGGCGAGCAGCGTGGGCAGCCAGTCCAGCGTGATCGTGACCTGGTCGCTGACCTGCGGACGGAGCCGGGCCGGCCAGCGCAGCAGCGTCGGCACCCGCAGGCCGCCCTCGAGCAGCTCGGTCTTCTGCCCCACGAACGGCCAGGTCCTCGAGAACCGCTCGCCGCCGTTGTCGCTGGTGAACACGACGATCGTGTTGTCGGCGCGGCCGGTCTCCACCAGCGCGTCGAGGACCCGGCCGACCGCGGTGTCGAGCGCCTCGACGATCTCGCCGTACGTCGCGAGGTTGCCGCCGTCGTGGTGGAACAGGTCGGTGAGCTCGCGCGAGACCGCCTCGTCGCCGGGGCCCTCCCACGGCCAGTGCGGCGCGGTGAAGTGCAGCGACAGGAAGAACGGCCGGTCGCCGCGCGAGCGCACGTAGGCGCACGCCTCGTCGGCCAGCACCTGCGTGTAGTAGCCGGTCCGCTCCACCGGCACCTCGCCCTCCCAGAGGTCGCGGGGCACGTCGTCGCCGACCCCGGACTTGTGCGTGAAGTAGTCGACGACGCCGTTCAGGTTGCCGAAGAACCGGTCGTAGCCGCTGCGCAACGGTCCGAAGGCAGGCGGCCGACCCAGGTGCCACTTCCCGACCAGGGCGGTGTCGTAGCCGACGTCGCGCAGCAGCGACGGCAGCGTCGGGTGCTCCGGCGGGAGGCCGTGCCGCTCGCCCGAGCCGGCGATGGGCTCCTCGAGGCCGCCACGCAGCCGGTACTGGTAGCGCCCGGTGATCAGCGCGAACCGGGTCGCCGAGCACACCGCCGAGCTCGCGTAGGCCTGGGTGAACCGGATGCCCTGGGACGCCATTCGGTCCAGGTGGGGGGTGGCGTGGTCGGTGGCGCCGTACACGCCGAGGTCGGCCCAGCCCAGGTCGTCGGCCAGCACGAACACGATGTCCGGCCGGTCGTCGTCGTGTCGTGGCATCAGCTGGCCAGCCCCACGCCGCGCCGCGCTGCGCTCGGGTCGGGCACCGGGACCGCCTCCAGCAACCGCCGGGTGTAGGCGTGCGCCGGGCGGGCGAACACCCGCTCCACCGGCCCGGTCTCGACGACCTGCCCGTCGCGCAGCACCGCCACCCGGTGCGCCACGTGGTGGACCACGGCCAGGTCGTGGCTGATGAACACGGCGGCGAAGCCGATCTCGTCCTGCAGCCGGGTGAACAGCGAGAGCACCTCGTCCTGCACCGACACGTCGAGCGCGCTGGTCGGCTCGTCCGCGATCACCAGGCCCGGCCGCAGCGCCAGCGCCCGGGCCAGCGCGACCCGCTGGCGCTGCCCGCCGGAGAGCTCCCGGGGCAGCCGCTCGGCGTGCTCGCCGCTCAGGCGGACGGCGTCCAGCAGCTCGGCCACCCGGGCGTCGCGCTCGGCGCGGCTGCCGACGCGGTGCAGGTCGAGCGGTTCGCGC
>JABFXA010000293.1 GCA_013361955.1 Nocardioidaceae bacterium | reverse complement strand
GTCCTCGCCCCGCGCGACGACGCCGACCAGGCCGCGGCCTTCGCCCGCGCGTCCGGCGCCCGCTGGGCCGCCCTCGCCGGCGCCGACTCCGCCCCCGGCCTGCTCCGCGACCTGCTCACCCCGACCGCCGCTGGTTGAGGGAGAGCGGCCCGCCGGTCGAGGTGCGAGCCGCTACCGCGAGCCTCGAAACCAGTCGTTCGCACCTCACCCAGCAGTGGTCAGCAGCGCGCGGTGGTGGGTGCCGAGCCCGACCAGCCGGTCGCCGACGAGCGCGCGGCAGGTGAACACCGCCCGCTTCCCCGACACCGACGCACAGGTCGCCTCGACGGCCACCGACTCGCCGAGGTCGGCGCGGCCGAGGTGGTGCACGAGGATCCCGGCGCCGACGTGGCTGAGCTCCGGCGTCGGGCCGGGGAGCAGCGCGCAGGTCACCAGCTCGAACCACAGCGCCAGCCGTGGCGAACCGAGCACCTGGACGGCGTCGTCCGGGTGTCCCATCGCGGCGGCGGTGTCGTCGGGGCCGACGACCAGGGCGCGGGTGACGGACGCGCCGACCTCCGGCCAGGCCGGGTGCGGCGGCAGCGGCCGGCCGGGGACGAGCGCGGCGGCGGCGTCGGCGAGCCCGTCGAGGTGCTCGGTGTCGACGTCGGCCGCGGCGGCCGCGAGCGAGACCCGCAACGTCTCGGTGACGAACGCGGACTGCGACGGGGTCAGCACCCGGTCACACCCAGACGCCCGACGAGCCGCGACGGTGGCTGTCGACCAGGTGGGTGTCGACGATGCCGACCGCCTCCATCAGCGCGAACATCGTGGTCGGCCCGACGAACACGAACCCCCTCTTCTTCAGGGCCTTCGAGAGCGCGACGGACTCCGGCGAGGTGGTCGGCACGTCGTCGTACGTCGTGGGCGCCGGCGTCGCGGCGGGCTGGAACGACCACACCAGGTCGACCAGGCCGCCGTCCTCACGCAGCGCGACCGTGGCGCGGGCGTTGGTGATCGTCGCGTGCACCTTGCGCAGGTTGCGGACGATGCCGGCGTCGGCCATCAGGCGCGCCACGTCGTCGTCGCCGTACGCCGCGACGAGGTCGGCGTCGAAGTCGTCGAACGCCGCCCGGAAGGCCGGCCGCTTGCGCAGGATCGTGGCCCAGGAGAGCCCGGACTGGAACGCCTCGAGGCTGAGCCGCTCGAACAGCCCGCGCTCGTCGCGGACCGGCATCCCCCACTCGGTGTCGTAGTACTCCCGCATCAGCGGGTCGGTCGCCGCCCACACCGGACGGGCGAGGCCGTCCTCTCCCATCACCGTCACGGGCTCACCCTGCCACGGCGCGCGGACAGCCCCACCCCCGCTGGTTGAGGTGCGAGCGAAGCGAGCCTCGAAACCGGTCGCTAACGCTCCTCGCACCTCAACCAGCGTGCGGGGCTGGTCAGCCGGCCTGGTCGACGAAGTCCGTCGTGTAGGTCTTGCCGAGGTCGATGGAGTCCTTCTTCGCCTTCACGGTGTCGCTGAAGGTGCCGAGCACGTCGAGCACGGTCTCCGGGCCGCCCTCGGGCATCTTGCCGTCGGGGGTGAACATCGGCGAGGAGTCCTGGATGGACTGCTCGTAGAGCTTCGGGTTGCCGCCGTTGTAGTCCTTCGGCATCTTCGCCGCGATGTCAGCGGCGTCGTGCGAGCCGATCCACTTCATGGTCTGCACGAACGCGCTGACCAGCTTCTGCACGGTCTCCGGGTTCTGCTTCACGTAGGCGCAGTCCATGTACATCGAGGCCGCCGGGTAGAGGCCGCCGAGCGCCTTGCGGGTGCCCTCCTCGGTGCGCATGTCGAGCAGCACCTTGCCGTCGCCGTTCTCCACCGCGGTGGCGATGGTCGGGTCGGTGGTCATGCCCGCGTCGATGCCGCCGTTCTGCAGCGCGGAGAGGAACGTCGAGCCGGCGCCGGCCGTGACCGTGGTGTAGTCGGCGGAGTCGATGCCCTGCTTCTTGGCGAGGTACTGGGTCAGGTAGTCGGTGGACGAGCCGGGCGAGGTGACGCCGAGCTTCTTGCCGTGGAAGTCCTGCGGACCCGACACGCTGCCGGCGGACTTGGTGGAGACCACCTCCGCCTCACCGGGCACCTTCGCGAGCTGGACGACGCTCTCGATGCACTTGTCCTGCGCCTGCAGGGTGATGGTGTGGTCGTAGAAGCCGACGACGCCCTGCACCTGGCCGGCGACGAGCACGTTCTCGGCGGTCGCACCGGACGGCTCGGTGAGCAGCTGGACGTCGACCCCCTGGTCCTTGAAGTAGCCGAGGCGCTGGGTGAGCATCGCGGGCAGGTAGATGACCTTGTCGATGCCGCCGACCATGATCTTCACCTTCGGGGTGCCGGAGGCCTGGTCGCCGGCGTCCCCGTCGGCGCTGCTGCTGCGGCAGGCGGCCAGTGACGACGCGGTGACCAGGGCGAGGGCGGCTGCGGCGAGCCGGGTGGACGTGCGAGGCATGGGTGTTCTCCTGAAGGGGGGTGAGGGTGCGGGGTACGACGGGGTGGTTCAGAGACCGGCGGCCTGCGCCGTGGGCTGCGGGCGCCACGAGGTGAGCCGGCGCTCGAGCTTGGTGATCAGCCACTCGGCGACCAGGGCGAGCACCGTGGTGATCAGCATCCCGGCGTAGATGCCGGGCGCGTCGAAGTTGCCCTGCGCGTGGTTGATCAGGATGCCGAGGCCCTTGTCGGCGCCGGTGAACTCACCGACGATCGCGCCGATCAGCGCGAAGCCGAAGGCGACGTGCATGCTCGCGAGGATCCACGAGGTGGCACTGGGCAGGATGATCGTGCGCATCAGGTCCCAGCGGCTGGCGCCGAGGATCCGGGCGTTGTCGACGAGCACCTTGTCGACCTCGCGGGCGCCCTGGAAGGCGTTGAAGAACACCGCGAAGAAGACCAGCACGAACGCGGTGGCCACCTTCGAGGACATCCCGAGGCCGAACCAGATCACGAACAGCGACGCGAGCACGATCCGCGGGATCGCGTTGGCGCCCTTGATGAACGGCGCGAGCACCTCGGCGGTGAACCGGCTCCGGCCGAGCAGCACGCCGAGGACGACGCCGGCGAAGGTGCCGATGACGAAGCCGAGCACGGCCTCCTCGAGGGTGACCGCGATGTTCTCCCAGATCGTGCCCTGCGACGTACCTTCGGTGAACCAGATGACGAGCTTGTCCCAGATGGCGCTCGGCATCGAGTAGTAGAACGGGTCGACGACGGTGCGCGCGGCGAGCTCCCACGAGCCGAGCCACACCAGCACGAGCGCGACACGGACGGCGTTGACGAGCACCGGCGCGTGGCCGGTGCGGCCGCGCAGGAACGCGACGGCACCGCGGCGGCGGGCCGGGGAGGCGGCCGGCTCGGTGGCGGTCGGCTGCTCGCGGACGATGGTCTCAAGCGACACGGGACGCTCCTCGGGCACGGGTGATCTCCACTTCCTCGCGCAGGCTGTCCCAGACGCGCCGGTACAGCTCGGTGAACTCGGGGGTCAGCCGGATCTCCTCGACCCGGCGCGGGCGGGGCAGGTCGATGGCGACGACGTCCTTGACGGTCGCCGGTCCGGCGGTCATCACCACCACCCGGTCCGCGAGGCTGATCGCCTCGGTCAGGTCGTGGGTGACGAACACGACCGCGGCCCCGCTGCCCGACCAGAGGTCGAGCAGCTCGTCCTGCATCAGCTCCCGGGTCTGCACGTCGAGCGCGCCGAACGGCTCGTCGAGCAGCAGCAGCGACGGCTCGGTGATCAGCGTCTGCGCCATCGCGACCCGCTTGCGCATGCCGCCGGAGAGCTGGTGCGGGTAGCGGTCCTCGAAGCCGGCCAGCCCGACCCGCGCGATCCAGTCGCGGGCCCGCCGCTCGGCCTGCTTGCGGTCGGTGCCGCGGTAGCGCAGTCCGATCGCGACGTTGTCGAGGACGTTCTTCCAGGGCAGCACGGCGTCCGCCTGGAACATGTAGCCGACGCCGTCCGGGATGCCGCGCACCGGCTCGCCGCGCACCGTGACGGTGCCCGTGCTGGACGGCTCGAGTCCGGAGACGAGGGACAGGGTGGTCGACTTGCCGCAGCCGGTCGGCCCGACGACGGACACGAACTCGCCGGCCGCCACGTCGAGGTCCACGTCCCGGATGGCCGTGAACCCGGCCCCGTCCTTGGTCGCGAACCGCTTGGTGGCGCCGCGCAGCGAGATCGCGATGCTCTTCTCGGTTGCTGGCTGGGTCACTGCCTGGGTCATGGCGGGAGACCGTACGGACCGAGTGACCGCGCCCACAGTCTTGCGTGCGTTGTCGCCGATCCCCGCACAAACGACGTTCTGCTCCTTCTGCTCACATGGGCAGAACCGGGACGGCCGTCCTACGCTGCTGCGGTGCGAGCAAGCCTGCGTGAGCGCCGCCTGCGGCTGACCACCCAGGCGGTGGTGGCCCTCGGCGCGTTGCTGTTCGTGGTGGTGCTGCTGTCACTCGCGGCGTCGACGGCGGTGCTGCGCAACGACCTGAAGCTGCAGTACGAGCAGCGCGCGCTCGCCGTCGCGCACTCCGTCGCCGCGCAGCCCCGGCTGGACGAGCAGGTGGTCGGGTCCGACCCGTCGCCGACCGGTCCGGTGCAGCGGGACGCCGAGCGGGTCCGGCGTACCACCGGCGCGCTGTACGTCGTGGTGACCGACGACCAGGGCATCCGCTACAGCCACCCGACCCCCGGCAACATCGGTCAGCGGGTCAGCACCAGTCCCGACGAGGCGCTGGCCGGGCACGACGTGGTGACCGTCGAGCGCGGCACCCTCGGCTACTCCGCGCGGGGCAAGGTGCCGCTGCGCGACGACGCCGGCCGCGTGGTCGGCGAGGTGAGCGTCGGCATCGCCACCTCGGAGCTCGACGCGGAGACCCGCAAGCTGGTGGTGCTGCTCGGGCTCGTCGCGCTGGTGCCGCTGGCCGTGGGCCTGCTCGGCGCGGTGACGTTCGCGCGGCGGCTGCGGCGCAGCACGCTCGGCCTGGAGCCGGAGGAGATGGCCGACCTGCTGCGCGAGCACGCCGCGGTGCTCGGCGGCGTCCGCGACGGGGTGGTCGGGATCGACCCGCGCGGCCGGGTCACGGTCAGCAACCCCGAGTCGGTCCGTCTGCTCGTGCGGCAGGTTCCGCTCTGCGTGCAGATCTCCGAGTCCGGGCTCGGGTCCGAGGTGGTCGAGCTGTTCACCCAGCAGCCGCCGCCGTCCGGCGCGCTCCGGGTGATCGGCGGCACCGTCCTCGTGTGCACCCGGCTGGTGGTGCAGCGCGACGGCCGCGACCTCGGCGAGGTGGTGATCCTGCGCGACCGCTCCGACCTCGACCACCTGGCCCGCGAGCTCGAGGCCACCCGCGCGCTCACCGACGCGCTCCGCGCGCAGGCGCACGAGCACAGCAACCGGCTGCACACCCTCACCGGGCTGCTGCACCACGGCGACCTCGACGAGGCCCGCGACTACCTCGCCGAGCTGAGCCAGACCAGCACCTGGGTGCCCGGCCTCGACGACCCGTACCTCGCCGGGCTGCTCGCCGCCAAGGCCGCGTCGGCGTCCGAGGCCGGCGTCCGGCTCGCGGTCGCGGACGCCACCTGGCTCGACGGCAAGCTCGCGCACCCGCTGGACACCGTGACCGTGGTCGCGAACCTGCTCGACAACGCGATCCGCGCCGCCGCGAGCGGGCGCCGGCAGCCCGGCTGGGTCGAGGTGACCCTGCTCTCCGACGGCACCGGCCTGCTCGTGCACGTCGTGGACAGCGGCGACGGGGTACCGCCGGAGGCGGCCGACGCGGTCTTCGACCACGGCTTCACCACCCGCGACACGGACGCTCCGGGGCACGGCATCGGGCTCGCGCTGGCGCGGCACACCGCCCGCGCGCACGGCGGCGACGTGCGGCTGGTCGACCCCGGCGGCCCGGGTGCCGGCGACGAGCACGGCGCGGTGTTCGAGGCCCGGCTCGTCGACGTGCTGACCCGCGGCTCCGGGCAGCCGCGGACGGAGGTGTCCACGTGACCGGCCGGCCGATCCGGGTGCTGGTGGTCGACGACGACTTCCGGGTCGCCGACCTGCACGCGTCGTACGTCGGGAAGGTCGACGGGTTCGAGGTGGTCGGCGTCGCGCACACCGCGACCGAGGCGCTGAGCCTGGCGGAGGAGCGGTCGCCCGACCTGGTGCTGCTCGACGAGTACCTCCCCGACGCTCCCGGCTCCGGCATCGCCGGCCGGCTCGGCGCCGCGGTGATCGTCGTCAGCGCCGCCGAGGACGCCCCGGCCGTGCGCCGGGCGCTGGCGGCCGGGGCGCTGAACTACGTGCTCAAGCCGTTCCCGCCGCAGGTGCTGGTCGACCGGCTGCACGCGTTCGCGCGGTTCTGGCGGATGCTCGACGCCGACGCCCAGCTCGACCAGACCGCGGTGGACCGGGCGCTGCAGTCGCTGCGCGCCGCGGACACCCCGGCCGCCGTGGTCCGCAAGGGTCGCTCCCCGGTCACCGCCGAGGCGATCAGCGACGTGCTGCGCACCGCCGACGACGCGCTCACCGCCCAGGACGTCGCGGACGCCACCGGCGTCTCCCGCGCCACCGCCCAGCGCTACCTGTCCGACCTGGCTCGCGACGGCCGGGTGCAGCTCACGCTGCGCTACGGCAGCACCGGCCGCCCCGAGCACTGCTTCGAGTGGCTCGGCCGCCGCTGACGTCCCTTCTCGCGCTCTGGTTCCGAGGCTCACTCCGTTCGCACCTCGACCAGCGCGTGATCGGCTTCCCCCTAGGGTGGGGGCCGTGCCGCGCGTCCGTGACCTGACCGACGAGCTCGTCGCGTTCTGGCGGGAGCGGCACCTGTGCACGGTGACCACGCTGCGGGCCGACGGGACGCCGCACGTGGTGCCGATGGGGGTGGTGCTCGACCCCGAGGCCCGCACCGCCTGGGCGATCACGTCCGGAACGTCGCAGAAGGCGGCCAACCTGCGCCGCGACCCGACCGTCGCGGTGTGCCAGGTCGACGGCCGGCGCTGGTCGACGGTCGAGGGCCGCGCGACGGTGCTCGACGACGAGGCGTCGGTGGCCGAGGCGGTCCGGCGGTACGCGGAGCGCTACCGCCAGCCCCGTCCGAACCCGGCGCGGGTCGCCGTCCGCATCGAGCTCACGTCCGTGATCGGCAACGTCTGAAGGGATCCCCGTGAAACCCCACTTCCGCCTCGACACCGCACCGGTCGCCGAGCCGGCGAACGTCGTGCAGGGCGACCGCTACCGGATCACCGTGCTGGAGCCGGGCCTGGTCCGGCTGGAGTACTCGGAGTCCGGCGTGTTCGAGGACCGCGCGTCGCAGCTGGCCGTCGACCGGGCGTTCCCGGCGGCGGACTTCGCGGTGACCGACACCGACGACGTGCTCACCATCGACACCGAGCGGCTGCGGCTGACCTACGACAAGGGCCCCTTCACCACGCACGGGCTCTCGGTCGTGGCCAAGGGCGGCTACCACTCGCGCGACAGCGTGTGGCGCTACGGCCTCGAGGTGCCGAACCTCGGCGGCACCGCCCGCACCCTCGACGACGTCGACGGCGCGATCCCGCTGGAGGACGGCGTGCTCGCGGTCAACGGCGTCGCGGTGGTCGACGACTCCGGCACGGTGCTGCTCACCGATGACGGCTGGATCGCGTCGCGGCGCCCCGGGAACCTCGACCTCTACGTCTTCTCGTTCGGCCGCGACTACAAGGCCGCCCTCAAGGCGTTGTACCGGCTGTCGGGGCCGACGCCGCTGCTGCCGCGCTACGCACTCGGCAACTGGTGGAGCCGCTACCACCCGTACACCGCCGAGGAGTACCTCGCGCTGATGGACCGGTTCCGGTCCGAGCACGTGCCGCTCTCCGTCGCGGTCATCGACATGGACTGGCACCTCGTCGACATCGACCCGACGTACGGCAGCGGCTGGACCGGCTACACCTGGAACACCGACCTGTTCCCCGACCCGCCGGCCTTCCTGTCCGGCCTGCACGAGCGCGGCCTCGCGTCGTCGCTCAACGTGCACCCCGCGGAGGGCGTGCACGCGCACGAGGCGGCGTACGAGGCGATCGCGAAGCGGATGGGCATCGACCCGGCGACCGAGCAGCCGGTGCCGTTCGACCCGACCGACCCGGAGTTCCTCGAGGCGTACCTCGAGGAGCTGCACCACCCGCTCGAGGACGACGGCGTGGACTTCTGGTGGCTGGACTGGCAGCAGGGCGGGGTCACCAAGATCGCCGGCCTCGACCCGCTGTGGCTGCTGAACCACTTCCACTACCTCGACTCCGGCCGCGCCGGCCGCCGGCCGCTCACCTTCAGCCGGTACGCCGGGATCGGCAGCCACCGCTACCCGATCGGGTTCTCCGGCGACACCCACATCACCTGGGAGTCGCTGGACTTCCAGCCGTACTTCACCTCGACCGCGTCGAACGCCGGGTACGGCTGGTGGAGCCACGACGTCGGCGGCCACTTCAAGGGCTACAAGGACGACGAGCTCGCGACCCGCTGGGTGCAGCTCGGCACGTTCTCGCCCGTCAACCGACTGCACTCCGGGCTCAACCCGTTCAACACCAAGGAGCCGTGGCGGTTCGGCTCCGACGCCGAGCGGGTGATGAAGGAGTTCCTCCGGCTGCGGCACCGGCTGCTGCCCTACCTCGCGACCATGAACGTGCGCGCCCACGAGGGCGAGCCGCTGGTCTCACCGATGTACTACGACCACCCCGAGGCGCCCGAGGCGTACACCGTGCCGAACCAGTTCATGTTCGGCACCGACCTGCTCGTCGCCCCGATCACCACTCCGGTCGACCGGTCCACCCGGCTCGGCCGGGTGAAGGCGTGGCTGCCCGAGGGCGAGTGGGTCGACGTGTTCACCGGGCTCCGGTACGCCGGCGGCCGGACCGTGCACCTGCACCGGCCGATCGACTCGATCCCGGTGCTCGCCCGCGCCGGCGCGATCGTCCCGCTGGTGCCGTCGGCCGACGTGTCGTTCGGC
The DNA here is from genome assembly GCA_013361955.1 of Nocardioidaceae bacterium. Lineage (GTDB taxonomy): Bacteria > Actinomycetota > Actinomycetes > Propionibacteriales > Nocardioidaceae > Nocardioides_B. The sequence goes on along the minus strand of JABFXA010000293.1, from coordinate 1,286 downwards.
GCCGACCTGCCCGAGCGCGTCGAGGTGCACGTGTACGCCGGCGCGGACGGCGACTTCACGCTGGTCGAGGACCGCGACGACGAGCGCTGGGCGCGCACCCGGATGACCTACGACGACGCGGCCCGTGCGCTGACCGTGCACGACGTCGAGGGCGACGCGGCCACGCTGCCCGACGGCCGCGGCTACGACGTGGTGGTCGACGGCACCGAGCCGGTCGACGTACCGGCCCGGGTGTTCGCGATCCTCGACCGCGCGCAGATGGGCACCGACCTCAAGGGCGCGGTCTACGACCTGGTGCGCACCGCGCGGTCACCCGCGCACGCGGCGCTGGCCCTGCAGAGCCTGGACCTGTCCGACTCGCTGCTCGGCGCGGTCAGCGAGGTGCTGCTCGCCACCCCGTAGCCGCCGAGTTGTCAGGCGCCCAGGGCGCCGGGGCGACCAGACCGCCTGACAACTCGGCGGTCAGGTGAGCGAGAGCGCGTCGAGCACGTAGTCGAGCAGCTGCTCGCGGTCGGCCGCCGACTCGCGGGTGCTCGGCAGGTAGTGCGCGGGACGCGGTGCCCGGTCGTGCCAGAACCGGCCGCCCTCCGGCGGCGGCTCGGTGGCGGCCAGCCAGACCACGGTGTCCGCGCCCTGCGCCGCGTCGCGCAGCACCGGCCCCATCACCTTGTGGAACACCGGCAGCGACGTGACCACCCCGGGGGTGTCCGCCCAGCCGGGGTGCATCGCGTGCACGTCGACGCCGTCGGGGTTCCAGCGCCGCTGCAGCAGCGGGGTGAGCGCGACCTGCATCCGCTTGGTCCGCGCGTACGCCGCCGCGCCGCCGTACTCGCCGGTGAGGAACTCGGGGTCCTCGACCGGCAGCCGCTGGGCGTACATCCCGCCCGAGGACACCAGCACCACCCGTGACGAGCCGGCCGCCACCAGCGACGGCAGCAGCAGCTCGGTGAGCAGCACCGGCCCGAGCACGTGCGTCGCGAAGCTGAGCTCGTGCCCGTCGACGCTCTCCTGCCGCTCCGGCGGCATCGTGCCGGCGTTGTGCACCAGCACGTCGAGGCCGCCGAGCGAGGTCAGCTCCTCGGCCAGCGCGCGGACGTCGGCCAGGTCGGCGACGTCGCCGCGGTGCATCAGCACCTCCGCACCGGGCACGTCGCCGCGGATCCGCAGCAGCGCGTCCCGCCCCTTCTCGAGGTTCCGCACCACCAGGTGCACCTCGGCACCGAGCCGGGCCAGCCCGGACGCGGTGGCCAGGCCGAGCCCCGAGGCGGCGCCCGTCACCACCGCCC
>JABFXA010000062.1 GCA_013361955.1 Nocardioidaceae bacterium | reverse complement strand
CGACGACCGCGGCGGCAGCGGCCGCGAACCGCCGGCGCCGCCGGATGCCCCGTGCCTCCCGGCGCACGTCGGCGAGCCCGATGGGCGCGTCCGCGCCGATCCGGTCGGCCTGGTCGTGCAGCCCGCGGGTGAGCCGCTCCTGGTCCTTGTCGATGCCGCTCATCGCTCCTCCTCCCCGAAGCCGTAGGGGTTGCTGATCCGTGGGTGGTCGCCGACCCGGGCCCGCATCGCCGCGAGCGCCCGGCTGGCCTGGGACTTGACGGTGCCGACCGAGACCCCGAGCACGTCGGCGATCTCGGCCTCGCTGAGGTCCTCGTAGTAGCGCAGCACGATCACCGCGCGCTGCTTGCGCGGCAGCGTCTGCACGAACTCCCAGACCGCCGAGGCCTCGCCCTCGTCGGTCCGGTCGTGCCGCTGCTGCTCGGGCAGCGCCTCGGTGCTCACCTCGCGCCGCTTCCACGGCCGCCGCCACATCGAGGTGTGCTCGTTGACGAGGATCCGCCGTACGTACCCGTCGACGACCTCGCGCCGCTGCACCTTGTCCCAGGACAGGTACAGCTTGGCGAACGTCGTCTGCACCAGGTCCTCGGCGGTGTGCCGGTCCCCGGCGAGCAGGTACGCGGTGCGCAGCAGGCTGGGCTGACGCGCGGCCATGTACGCCGCGAACTCCTCGTCGCGCTCCCGCCGCTGTTCCGCCATCGCGGTACCTTCCCCCGCCCTCGTGCCGATCGCCAGCTCCATCCCTCTCACCATCCTTCCGTCCTCGCCCTCCCAGACGCGAGACGCGCGCGGCGGGTTGCATCGGTACGGCGTGGCGCGGCCCGCCAGGATGGGCTCGTGCTCGGACTCCTGCTCGCGGTGCTGCTGCTGGTGGCCGGTGCCGCGCTGCTGACCCTCGGCGCGGAGGCGTTCGCCGAGCACGTCACCGCGGCGTCCGCACGGCTGCAGGTGAGCGTGCTGGCCCTCGCGCTGCTGCTGGCCGGCGCGGAGCCCGAGGAGGCGGTCACCGCGATGCTCGCCGCCGGGCAGGGCCACCCCGCGCTGGCCGCCGGCGACGCGATCGGCGCCAACCTGGTGATCATGACGCTGACCCTGGGCCTGGCCGCGGTGGTCGCCCCGCTGCCGGTCAACCGCCGGGCCGTGGAGTACGCCGTCGCCTCGGCCGTGGTCGGCGCGGTCGCCTGGCTGTTCCTGCGCAACGGCCTGCTCGGCCGCGTCGAGGGCGCCGCCCTCGTGCTGCTGTACGTCGCCGGCGTGGTCTGGGTCTGGCGGCGCGAGCACGCCCCGCCGGTGATCGGCGAGCTCGCGGAGCTCGAGGACGAGGACGACGGGGAGGCCGACGACGAGGCCACCGGCCGGGCGCTGCTGTGGGTGCTCGGCGGCCTGCTCGGGATGGTGGTCGGCGGGGCGCTCGCGGTGCGCGGCGCCGAAGGGCTGGTCGACGCGTTCGGGGTCGGCGAGTCGGTGGTCGGGCTGACCGTGCTGGCGCTGGCCACCAGCGCCGAGATGGTCGCGCTGGTGTGGTCGGCGCGGCGGCGCGGGCTCACCGAGGTGGTGGTCGCCGGCACCGTCGGCGCGGTCGCCTACAACGCCACCGTCACCCTCGGCCTGGCCGCGCTGGTGAACCCGCTGGGACTCGGCCGGCACAACCCGGTGCTGACCGTGGCCGCGCTGACCGCGGTGCTGCCGCTGGTGCTGCTGCTCGGCCGGCGGACCGGGCACCTGCCCCGCGTGGTCGGGTTCGCGCTGGTCGCCGGCTACGTGGTGGCCGTCGGCGTCTTGTTCGCCCGCTAGCGTGACCACCCAGAGCCCCGACGTACCAGGAGGTCCGATGCCGCAGCAGGTCCGTGCAGTCGTCGCGAAGGCGAAGGGCGAGCCGGTCTCGATCGAGACCGTCGTCGTGCCCGACCCGGGGCCCGGCGAGGCCGTCGTCCAGGTGCAGGCCTGCGGGGTCTGCCACACCGACCTGCACTACCGCGAGGGCGGCATCAACGACGAGTTCCCGTTCCTGCTCGGCCACGAGGCCGCGGGGATCGTCGAGTCCGTGGGCGAGGGAGTCACCGACGTCGCGCCCGGCGACTTCGTGGTGCTGAACTGGCGGGCGGTGTGCGGCGACTGCCGCGCCTGCAACCGCGGCGAGCCGTGGTACTGCTTCAGCACCTTCAACGCCACCCAGCGGATGACCCTCGAGGACGGCACCGAGCTGTCGCCGGCGCTCGGCATCGGCGCGTTCGCCGACAAGACCCTCGTGCACGCCGGCCAGTGCACCAAGGTCGACCCGGGCGCGCGGCCGGCCGCCGTCGGGCTGCTCGGCTGCGGCGTGATGGCCGGGCTGGGCGCCGCGATCAACACCGGCAACGTCGGCCGCGGCAGCAGCGTCGCGGTGATCGGCTGCGGCGGGGTCGGCGCGGCCGCGGT
>JABFXA010000136.1 GCA_013361955.1 Nocardioidaceae bacterium | reverse complement strand
CACCGAGTGGAAGGCCGGCAACCGCCGCTCGATCTGCTGGGCGAAGACGGACAAGTGACCCGGCGCCTCGCCGCGCTGGCCGCGGCCCTGCTCCTTGCCACCGGCTGCTCCGGCCTGCCGTCGGGGTCGCGCGCCGACACCTCGTCGAGCCGGTCCCCGAGCAGCCCGCCGACGTCCGGCAGCCCCTCCGCGCCGTCCAGCGCGGCGAGCCCGTCCGGTACGTCGTCGCCGGTCGCCGTCCCCCGCGCGCCCGGCCGCGGCGCCTGCTACCGGCTGAGCATCCGGACGCTGACCCGCCCGACCAACGGCTCGCCGCCGGTGTCGTGCCGCGGCCCGCACACCGCGCGCACCATCTACGTCGGCCGGCTGGACACCGTCGTCGACGGGCACGCGGTCGCGGTCGACTCCGCGACCGTCCAGGCGCAGCTCGCCCGGGTCTGCCCTCGCAAGCTGGCCGGCTACCTCGGCGGGTCGGCGAGCGCCCGCGACCTGTCCCGTTTCAACGTGGTCTGGTACAGCCCCACGCTGCGCCAGTCCGACCAGGGCGCCGACTGGTTCCGCTGCGACCTGGTCGCGTTCGCGGGCGCGGACACCCTGTTCCGGCTGCCCGGCCGGTCCCTGCGCGGCGTCCTCGACCGGCCGTCCGGACTGGCCACCTACGGCCTGTGCGGCACCACCGCCCCCGGTGCGCGCGGCTTCCAGCGGGTGATCTGCGACCGCCGGCACTCCTGGCGGGCGATCGACACGATCGGCATCTCCGGCGGGCAGAGGTACCCCGGCCGGTCCGCCGTACGCCGGGCCGGCGACTCGGCCTGCAAGGACCGGGTCCGCGCGCAGAGCGCGGACACCCTGAAGTTCCAGTACGGCTGGGAGTGGCCGACGAGCGCGCAGTGGAAGCGCGGCCAGCACTACGGCTACTGCTGGGCCCCCGACCGAGGGGGCTCCTAGAACCCCAACCGGCGCAGCTGCTTGGGGTCGCGCTGCCAGTCCTTCGCGATCTTGACGTGCAGGTCGAGGTAGACCGGCGTGCCGAGCATCGCCTCGATCTGCTTGCGCGCCGCGGTGCCGACCTCGCGCAGCCGGCTGCCCCGGTGCCCGATCACGATGCCCTTCTGGGAGGACCGCTCCACGAAGACGTTCGCGTGCACGTCGAGCAACGGCCGGTCCTCGGGCCGGCCCTCGCGCAGCCCCATCTCCTCCACCACCACCGCGATCGAGTGCGGCAGCTCGTCGCGGACCCCCTCCAACGCGGCCTCGCGGATCAGCTCCGCGACGATCGCCTCCTCGGGGGCGTCGGTCAGCTCGCCGTCGGGGTACAACGGCGGCCCCTCGGGCAGCCGCGCCACGAGCAGGTCGGCGAGCAGGCCCACCTGGTCGCCCGCCTTCGCGGACACCGGGACCACCTCGGCCCACTCGGTGCCGGTCGCCTCGCCGAGGGCGGTGATGTCGAGCAGGTGCTCGGCCAGCCGCTGCCGGTCGACCAGGTCGGTCTTGGTGGCCACCGCCACCTTCGTGGTCCGGCGCACCTTCGCCAGCTCGTTGACCAGGAACCGGTCGCCCGGGCCCACCTTCTCGTCGGAGGGGAAGCAGACCGCGACCACGTCCACCTCGGCCCAGGTGCTGACCACCAGGTCGTTGAGGCGCTCGCCCAACAGGGTGCGCGGCCGGTGCAGGCCCGGGGTGTCGACGAGGACCAGCTGGGCGTCGTCGCGGTGCACGATGCCGCGCACCACGGTGCGCGTGGTCTGCGGCCGCGACGAGGTGATCGCCACCTTGGTGCCGACCAGGGCGTTGGTGAGCGTCGACTTGCCGGCGTTCGGGCGGCCGACGAGGCAGGCGAAGCCGCTGCGGAACGGGCGGTCGGGGTCGGGCACGGGCCCGATCATCCCACCCGGTGCCCCAGGGTCACCCGTCGCCCTGTGCCCCTTCGACCAGGCCGGGGTCGACCGGGACCGGCAGCAGGTCGGCGGGGAGCGGGGCGCCCTTCGGCGGCTTGGCCGGCTTGGGCTTCACCGGCTTGTGCGGCTGCTTCGAGGCGCTGTCGGCGTCGCCCGCCTCCGCCGCGGGGTCCTCGTCGGCGGGCAGCACCGGCGGGTCGTCCTGCTCGTCGCTGTCGTTGGCCTGCGGCTGCGGCTGTGGGCTCCCGGTCTGGCCGGGTGAGCTGGCAGGCGGCGCGGTCGGCGCGGCGCCCGGCTGGGTGCTCGTGGTGCCGGGCTGGGTCGCCTGCTGCTGCCCGACCGCGTCGCCCTGGGGCCGGGTCGCGACGTGCTTGCCGTCGCCCTTCCCGGCGCGACCGGCGGACCCGTCGACGCGGTCGGTCGGGTCGGCGGCCGTGGGCGGCTGGTCGTCGGTCACCGTGCCCTGCTCGGGCGCCGTCGCGCGGCCGGAGGCCGGTGGGTCGCCGACGGGTCGCGGGAAG
>JABFXA010000389.1 GCA_013361955.1 Nocardioidaceae bacterium | reverse complement strand
CTCCGGCAGGCCGCGGCGAAGCGGCTGGCCAGGCTCGCCGCCGAGGGTGTGGCGATCGCCGACCCGGCCACCTGGTGGGGCACCCGCGCGATGAGCGTCGCCGACCGTCCGCTGCGGGCCAGCGACCAGCCGGTCACCATGACCGCCAGCGCGCTCACCTCGATCGACCAGTGCCCGGCCCGCTGGTTCCTGGAGCGCGAGGCCGGCGGCACCGTCGAGACCACCCAGGCGCAGGGCTTCGGCAGCGTCGTGCACGAGCTCGCCGACCGGATCAGCCGCGGCGACCTGCCCGCCGACCTCGAGGCCGTCGACCGCCTGATGGACGACGTCGACGCGGTGTGGGGGCGGATCCCGTTCCGCACGCCGTGGTCCGCGGCCCGCGAGCGCGAGGAGGTGCGCCGGGCGCTGTCCCGGTTCATCCGCTGGCACAACCGCGGCGACGCCCGCGAGGTGCTCGCCACCGAGCACCGCTTCGAGACCGAGGTCGAGCTCCCCGGCGGTGAGACGGTGCGCCTGCAGGGCTACGCCGACCGGCTCGAGCTCGACGCCGAGGGCCGGGTGGTGGTGGTCGACCTCAAGACCGGCAAGTACGCCGCCTCCGACCTGCCCCGGCACCCGCAGCTCGGGCTCTACCAGCTCGCCGTCGACCAGGGTGCCGTCGCCGACCTCGCCGGCGACGCGGCCAGCGGCGGTGCCGAGCTCTGGCAGCTCCGGCTCGACTCCCGCACCGGCATGAAGGTGCAGGAGCAGCCGCCGCAGCGACCCGGCCCCGACGGCCGCACCCCGGTGCAGCAGCAGCTCGACGACGCGGTGCGCGCGGTCCGGTCCGAGGTGTTCGAGGCCCGGCCCGGCGACCACTGCAAGCGCTGCGACTTCGCGGCGCTCTGCCCGACCCAGGTCTCCGGGACGGTGCTGCACTGATGCCCGCCCCGGTCCCGATCGCCTCGCCCGCCGACCTCCGGCGGGTGATGCGCGCCGAGTTCGAGGTCAGCGACGAGCAGTGGGCGGCGGTCAGCGCCCCGCTCGAGCCCGCCGTGGTGATCGCCGGCGCGGGCTCCGGCAAGACGTCGCTGATGGCCGCACGCGTCGTCTTCCTGGTGGCCACCGGTCAGGTCCGTCCGGAGCAGGTGCTCGGCCTGACGTTCACCACCAAGGCCGCCGCCGAGCTCCGGGCCCGGGTCCGCAGCGCCCTCGACGCGGCCGGCTACGGCCCGACCGAGTCGGTCGGCGACGACGGCGAGCCCGCCGAGCTGGCCGAGCCGACCGTCGCGACGTACAACGCCTACGCGGCCCGGCTGCTCACCGAGCACGGCCTGCGCATCGGCCACGAGCCCGACGTGCGGGTGCTCGCCGACGCGTCCCGCTACCAGCTCGCCGCCCGGGCCGTCGCGCGGCACCGCGACCCGGTGCGGCTGCTGTCCGACAGCCCGCGGCACGTCATCGACGACCTGCTCGCCCTCGAGTCGGCGATGAGCGAGCACCTGGTCACGCTCGACGAGGTGCGCGCGTTCACCCGGCGGGCACGGGCCGGGTTCGAGGCCGAGCTGGCGGTCAAGGACACGAAGGTGCAGCGCGGGCTCGTCGAGGCGCAGGACAAGCGGCTGGAGCTGCTCGGCCTGGTGGAGACCTACCGCGGGCTCAAGGACGAGCTCGGCCTGATGGACTTCTCCGACCAGATCGCGCTCGCCGCCCGGCTGGCCGCCGAGCAGCCCGAGGTCGGTGCGCTGGAGCGCGACACGTTCCGGGTGGTGCTGCTCGACGAGTACCAGGACACGTCGGTGGCGCAGGCCCGGCTGCTGCGGCACCTGTTCTCCGGCGGGACACCCGACGTCGGCCGCGGCCACCCGGTGATGGCCGTCGGCGACCCCAACCAGGCGATCTACGGCTGGCGCGGCGCGTCGGTGTCCAACATCCTCGGCTTCGGCCACGACTTCCCGCTGGCCACCGGCGACGCCGAGCCGGCGGCGTACGCGCTGACCGTCAACCGGCGCTCCGACGCCCGGATCCTCGACCTCGCCAACCGGCTGGCCGCGCCGCTCTACGCCGCCCACCCGCAGGCCCGCGAGCTGCGCCCACGCCCCGACGCGCTGCCCGGCTCGGTGCGCACCCTGGTCCACGAGACGTACGACGACGAGCTGACCTGGCTCGCCGAGCAGGTGCTGACCACCCACCGCGAGATGCCGGAGCCGTCCTGGCGCGAGATCGGCGTGCTGGTCCGCGACAACGCGCACGCCGCCGACGTGTTCGACGCGCTGTCGCGGGCCGAGATCCCCGTCGAGATCGTCGGCCTCTCCGGGCTGCTGCGGCTGCCCGAGGTGTCCGAGGTGGTCTCCACGCTCGCGCTGCTGCACGACCTCACCGCCAACGCCGACCTGCTCAACCTGCTCACCGGTCCGCGCTGGGCGATCGGCCCGCGCGACCTG
>JABFXA010000407.1 GCA_013361955.1 Nocardioidaceae bacterium | reverse complement strand
CACGGGTCGCCGAGGTCGGGCCGGTACGACGGCACCGCGGCGAGCGCGGTGGCGTACGTCGCCACCCGGTGCGCCTGGATGTGGTCGGGGTGCCCGTAGTTGCCGAACTGGTCGTAGGTGACCAGCACCTGCGGGCGGATCTCGCGGATCACCGCGACCAGGTGGTCGGCCGCCTCGGTGAGGTCGGCGCGCCAGAAGGTGCCGTCCTTGACGTCCTCACCGGCGGTGGCACTGCCGTCCTCGGCCCACACCATCCCGCTGTCGCGGTAGTGCCCAGGCCCGCCGAGGAACCGGTGGTCGGTGACCCCCAGCTCCTTCATCGCGTTGGCGAGCTCGGTGATCCGGTGCTGGCCGAGCGCGTCGTCCTTGTCGGCCGCCAGGTGCGCCAGCTCCGGGACGAGCACCTCGCCCTCCTCGCCGAGGGTGCAGGTGACCAGGGTGACCTGGGTCCCGCGTGCGACGTACTTCGCCATCGTCGCGCCGTGGTTGATCGACTCGTCGTCCGGGTGGGCGTGCACCAGCAGCAGCCGTTGGTCCATGCGAGGAATGCTATTCGGGCCGGAAGTGGCCCTTGACCCGGCGTGGCCCGTCGGGCAGGTCGAGCGGCGGGACGGCGGGCGCCGGCGCGTTCTCCTCCACCCAGCCGTCGTGCTCCTCGACCGCGACCTCGACCAGCACCGCCGGCGCGTCCGTGGTCACCACCCACGGGTGGTTCTCGTCGTCGTCCTCGCCGGCGAACCGGTCGCGACGTACCTCGGCCGCGAACCCGGCCGCCCGCAGGTGCTCGGCCACCGCCCGCGCCTGGTCGGGGTCGTCGAGGAACGCCCGCACGGTCACCGCAGCGCCTCCTCGATGCCGGGGCGTCGCTCCGCCAGCGCGGCCAGTGCCTCCTCCGTCCGGGCCGGCTCCCCCGCCGCGGCCTGGGCCCTGCCGGCCGGGTCGCCGCCGGCGATCCACGCGTTGATCCCGTCGACCGCGAGTCGCTTGAGCTCGAACACCGCACCGAGGATCCCGGCGGCACACGGCCCTTCGTAGCTGCGCTCGAGGATCCGCAGGCGGCGCGCCACCTCGTCCGCCGGTCGCTCCCGGAACAGCGGCACCCCGGTCCACGCCAGGTGCGCGAGCTCGAACGCCGGCGTCGTCGGCCCGGCCAGGTCCCAGTCGAAGACGCCGGTGAGGTGGTCGCCCTCGAAGCAGAGGTTGTACGGCGCGACGTCGTTGTGCCCGATCACCGTCGGCGCGGGTACGTCGAACCAGCGCCACGGCCCGTTCACGTCCTCGCCCGCCATCGCGTCGTGCAGCCGTCGCAGCCAGCGGGCGGCCGCCGCCAGCTGCCCGTCGGTGAGCAGCTCGTCGTCGACGTCGACGATCGTGCCCGGCAGGTAGTCGAGCACCTCGCGGCCGCGCGCGTCCTCTCCCAGCACCCTCGGCACGCACGGCACCCCGCGCTCACGTGCCAGCCCCAGGACCCGGTGCACCGCCGGCGTCCAGGGGCCGACGGGTCGCCGTACCGTGCGGCCGATGCGCACCGCCCCGCCGACGTTCCCGCCGACGAGCTCGGTCCCGTCGAGGAGCACCTCCCGGAGCTCCGCCAGGAAGGGGCGGTCCGGCACCAGCCAGTCGACGTCGTCGAGCTCCTCCGGCGCCAGCCAGCGTGCCGCGTCGTGCTCGTGCGGGACCGGCTCGCCGTCGACGAGCGTGGCGACGTACGCCCAGAGCTCCAGGCCGTCCCGCACCTTCTCGGCTCCGGCCAGCCGCCGACCGACCGCGACCTCGCAGCCCAGCTCCTCGCGGATCTCGCGGGCCAGCGCGACCTCCGCCTTCTCGCCGTCCTCGGCCTTGCCGCCCGGCAGCTCCCAGCGACCTGCGGCCTCCGGTGGGTAGCGCCGTCGGCACGCCAGCACCCGTCCGTCCCGGACCACCGCCGCACCCACGACCACCTGCATTCCGGCGATGATGCCAGGCGATGCCCGCTGGTTGAGATGCCAGCCCGCTGGGGCGAGCCTGTCGCCCCAGGGGGACTGTTTCTTGGGCTGGGGCGTGGTGTTGGTGACCGGGGCTCTTGGGTGACTGTGGCTGCTTCTGGGGTGCTCCGGGGGTACGCCGGGCGCTGCGGCGGCGCTCCGCCGCACCCCCTGCGCACCCCTGACTCAGCCACGGGGCATGGCTGTGGCCCGGCCACCTGGAGGGGGTGGTCGGGTCGCACGCGTGCACGTCGCTAGTTGAGGTGCGGGACGAGGTGTTCTCGGCCGAGCGGACTGAACCATCGATACCCGTCGGGTTCTCGGGTGTAGTGCCAGCCGTGGTGGGTCTTCTGGTTGTGATGGCGCCGGCACAGCGGCGCCAGGTTCGCAGGCGATGTCTGACCAGGCGGGCCGTGCTCCTCGTACGGAGTGATGTGGTCGAGGTCGCAGGCCCGGGCGTC
>JABFXA010000104.1 GCA_013361955.1 Nocardioidaceae bacterium | reverse complement strand
AGGTAGTCCATCCGGGTGCAGAACGTGACGCCCTGCGTCCAGGAGCGGAACTCCATGTTCTTCTCGATGCCGGTGTGCAGGTAGCCGATGCCGCAGCGGGCCTCGGTGACCGTCTCGCCCTCGAGCTCGAGGATCAGCCGGAGCACGCCGTGCGTGGACGGGTGCTGCGGGCCCATGTTCACCACGACGTGGTCGTCGTGCTCCTCGGCGAGGCCCTCGGTGATCGAGTCCCAGTCCTGCCCGGTGACCGTGAAGACGCGACCCTCGCTGGTGTCGTGGTCGGTCGCGTACGGGTCCTGAGTCGTGCTCATCAGTTGTAGCTCCTCCGCGTGTCCGGCGGCGGGATGGTCGCGCCCTTGTACTCCACCGGGATGCCACCGAGCGGATAGTCCTTGCGCTGCGGGTGCCCGGGCCAGTCGTCGGGCATCTGGATGCGCGTCAGGGCGGGGTGACCGTCGAAGATGATGCCGAAGAAGTCGAAGGTCTCCCGCTCGTGCCAGTCGTTGGTCGGGTACACCGCCACCACCGACGGGATGTGCGGGTCGGCGTCGGGGCAGGTCACCTCGAGGCGGATCCGCCGGTTGTGGGTCATCGACAGCAGGTGGTAGACGGCGTGCAGCTCGCGGCCGGCCTCGTCGGGGTAGTGGACCCCGCTGACGCCGGAGCAGAACTCGAAGCGAAGCCGCGACTCGTCGCGCAGCAGCTCCGCGGTCCTGAGCAGGTGCTCGCGCCGGACGAAGAAGGTGATCTCGCCGCGGTGCACGACGACCTTCTCGATCGCGCCGACGCCGACGCCGGTCTGCTCCAGCGCCGACTCGAGGGCGTCGGCGACCTCGTCGAACCAGCCGCCGTACGGACGCGCGGTCGCGCCGGGCAGCACCACCTGACGGACCAGGCCGCCGTAGCCGGAGGTGTCGCCGCTGCCGCGGCCGCCGAACATGCCGTGCCGTGTCGAGACCACGTCGGGGCCGGAGTCGGGCTGCGCCGGGACGGTGTTCTCGACGGCGTTGTCGGTGGCGTCGACGTCGGTGCCGGGGGTGACCTCGGGGAAGTCCTCGGGCGGCTTGGGGCCCTCGCTCACCGCAGCAGTCCCTTCATCTCGGAGGTCGGCAGCGCGTTGAGCGCCTCGGTCTCGAGCTCCTCGATCTCCTTGCGGCGGTTGGAGCCCAGCTTGGTCGTCTGCACCTGCTTGTGCAGCTTGAGGATCGCGTCGATGAGCATCTCGGGCCGCGGCGGGCAGCCGGGGAGGTACATGTCGACCGGCACGACGTGGTCGACGCCCTGCACGATCGCGTAGTTGTTGAACATGCCGCCGGAGCTCGCGCAGACGCCCATCGCGAGGACGTACTTCGGCTCGGGCATCTGGTCGTAGATCTGCCGCAGCACCGGGGCCATCTTCTGGCTGACCCGGCCGGCCACGATCATCAGGTCGGCCTGCCGCGGCGAGGCGCGGAACACCTCCATGCCGAAGCGGGCCAGGTCGTAGCGCGGGCCGCCGGAGGTCATCATCTCGATGGCGCAGCAGGCCAGCCCGAAGGTCGCCGGCCAGAACGACGCCTTGCGCATGTAGCCGGCGACCCCCTCGACGGTGGTCAGCAGGACCCCGCTGGGGAGCTTCTCCTCGATACCCATGGCGCGTCTCCCCTCAGTCCCAGTCCAGCCCGCCGCGACGCCACACGTAGGCGTAGGCGACGAACACGGTGACGATGAACAGCACCATCTCGACGAGGCCGAACACCTTGAGCGAGTCGAAGTACACGGCCCACGGGTACAGGAACACGATCTCGATGTCGAAGACGATGAACATCATCGCGGTGATGTAGTACTTCACCGGGAACTTGCCGCCGCCCAGCGCCTGCGGGGTCGGCTCGATCCCGCACTCGTAGGAGTCGACCTTCGCGCGGTTGTAGCGCTTGGGGCCGGTCAGCGAGCTGACCACCACCGAGAAGACCGCGAAGCCGAGCGCGATGAGGCCGAGTGCCAGGACGGGTGCGTACTGCGCCATCGTTCTCGCTCCTCCTTTCCTGCTGTGTGCTGTGCGGGACGCTCAGGCCGCGGGGGCGACCCGGGCGAGGGCGTTGATCACCCGGTCGGAGACGTCGCCGTCCCTCGGGTCGGTGAGGTTCGCCATCAGCTTCAAGGTGAATCTCATCAGAGCGGTACGAGGCAGGCCGTAGCGGGTGGCCTGCTTCATGAACGTGGGGTTGCCGATCATCTTGGCGAAGACCCGGCCCAAGGTGAAGTAACCGCCGTACGCCGCGTCGAGCGCGGTCGCGTAGCCGGCCAGCGCCTGCTCGCGCGCGGGACCCTCCGGCAGGGCCAGCGCGGACACCACCACGTCGGCGGCCATGTGCCCGGCCTCGAGCGCGTAGTCGATGCCCTCGCCGTTGAACGGGTTGACCATCCCGCCGGAGTCGCCGACCAGCAGCAGGCCGCGCGTGTAGTGCGGCTTGCGGTTGAAGCCCATCGGCAGCGCTGCGGAGCCGATCCGGCCGACGAGGTGCTCGTCGCGGAAGGCCCACTCCTCGGGGGTGTGCTCCAGCCAGCGCTTCAGCACGTCCTTGTAGTCGACGTTGCGGAAGGCGGCGGAGGTGTTCAGGATGCCGAGCCCGACGTTGGACAGGCCGTTGCCGAGCCCGAAGATCCAGCCGTAGCCGGGCATCAGGTTGCTCCGGCCGGGCTCGCCGTCCCAGAGCTCGAGCCAGGACTCCATCCACTCGTCGTCGTGGCGCGGGGTCTCGTAGTACGCGCGGATCGCCACGCCCATCGGGCGGTTCTCGCGGCGCTCGAGACCGAGGGCGATGGCCAGTCGTGCGGACACGCCGTCGCAGCCGATCACCACCGGGGCGGAGTACGTCGTCTCGTCACCGGCCTTGCGGCCCTTCTCGTCCACGGGCCGCGCGGTCACGCCGACGACCCGGCCGGCGCGGTCGAGGACCGGTCCGGTGACGGTTGTGCGTTCGAGGAGCCGGGCGCCGGCCCGCTCGGCGTGCCGGGCCAGGATCTCGTCGAGCTCCATGCGGCTGCGGACCAGCCCGTAGCCGGGGAACGTGGTCAGCTCGGGCCAGGGTAGCTCCAGGCGGTGCCCGGCGCCGACGATGCGGAGGCCCTTGTTGCGCGCCCAGCCCGGCGCGTCGACGTCGACACCCATCGCGAGCAGCTGGCGCACGGCGCGCGGGGTGAGCCCGTCGCCGCAGACCTTGTCGCGCGGGAACTGCGCCTTCTCGAGCAGCAGCACGTCGACGCCCGCGCTGGCGAGGTGGTAGGCGGCGGACGCCCCGGCCGGACCGGCCCCGACGACGATGACATCGGCCTGCCGCTCGGTGGCGGTGGTCCGGGTCATCGCGGAGCATCCTTCGGGATCGGGGCCTGCCGGTGCTTTGTGACCTTGTGAACGAGTTCACTAACCGGCTCGACAGAGCAGTCTAGAGGTCCCCGCGTGCATCCCGCGACCCGGCCCCCACGCCCCAAAACACGGTCTGACCTGCGCATTTAGGTCACGTCGATGTTGTGTATTTGGGGGCGCCGCCCCGCTCGCTCGCCGAGGCGCGTGACGTTGCGGCCGAGATGATGCCGAGGCGCGCGAAGTGGTGCGCAACTACGCGCGCCTCGGCGTAGCTCAGGCGGTGGCGCGGTGCAGGGCGACGATGCCGCCGGAGAGGTTCTGCCACTCGGGGGCCCGCCAGCCGGCGGCGGCGATGCGGGCGGCGAGGGCGGGCTGGTCGGGCCAGGCGCGGATCGACTCGGCGAGGTAGACGTAGGCGTCCGGGCTGGAGGAGACGGCGCGGGCGATCGGGGGAAGGGCGCGCATCAGGTACTCGACGTAGACGGTGCGGAACGGCGCCCAGGTCGGGTGGCTGAACTCGCAGACCACCAGCCGGCCACCGGGCCGGGTCACCCGCAGCAGCTCGCGCAGACCCGCGTCGGCGTCGACGATGTTGCGCAGCCCGAAGGAGATCGTGACCGCGTCGAAGGAGTCGTCGGCGAACGGCAGCCGGGTGCCGTCCCCTGCGGTGAACCCGAGGTGCGGCCGGGCCTGCTTGCCGACCCGGAGCATGCCGAGCGAGAAGTCGCAGGGCACCACCTCGGCGCCGAGGTCGGCGAACGGCTGGCTCGACGTACCGGTGCCGGCGGCGAGGTCGAGGACCCGCTCCCCCGGCTTCGGGTCGACCGCCTCGACGACCCGGGTCCGCCAGCGCCGGTCCTGCCCCAGCGACAGCACGTCGTTGGTCAGGTCGTAGCGCCGGGCCACCGCGTCGAACATCGCGGCGACCTCGGCGGGCTGCTTGTCGAGCTGGGCGCGGGTCACCGCCACACCCTATGGCCCCTCCGACGGCGTGATCACCGGCACGTCCGTAGGCTCCTGCCGTGAGCGAGTCCCCCGAGCCGTCGACGGCCGCGAGCACCGAGCACACCCCCCTCGTGGTCCGCACGACCCGGGTCGACGACCCCGGCGCGCTGCTCTCCCTGCTCCCCGCGCGCGACGACGTGACCGCGTGGGTACGCCGCGGGCAGGGCCTGGTCGGGTGGGGCGTCGCGGCGGTCTGCCGTCCCGGCGGGCCGGACCGCTTCGCGCGCGCCCGCGACTGGTGGGCCGAGCACGCCGCGACCGCCGTGGTCCGCGACGAGGTCGGCGAGCCCGGGTCGGGGCTGGTCTGCTTCGGCTCGTTCGCGTTCGCCGACGAGCCGGGCGACAGCGTGCTGGTGGTGCCCCAGGTGGTGGTCGGCCGCCGCGGCGACACCACGTGGGTGACCACCGCCGGCGCCGGCACGATCGCCCCCGCGCCCGACCTCCGCGCCGGGGTCTCCCCGGACGCCCCGGTGGGCGTCGCGTTCGCCGACGGTGCGCTGTCCGGCGCCGCGTGGGAGGGCGTGGTCGCCGAGGCGGTACGCCGGATCAACGACGGCGACCTGGAGAAGGTGGTGCTCGCGCGCGACCTGGTCGCCACCTCGGACGTCGACGTCGACGTCCGCTGGCCGCTGACCCGACTGGCCGGCAGCTACCCGACCTGCTGGACCTTCCACGTCGACCGGCTGCTCGGCGCCACGCCGGAGATGCTGGTGCGCCGCGAGCGCGGGCTGGTCACCTCACGGGTGCTCGCCGGCACCATCCGGCGTACCGGCGACGACGCACGCGACCTGGCGCTGGCCGCCACCCTGGCCCGGTCGTCGAAGGACCTCGAGGAGCACGAGTACGCCGTCCGCTCGGTGGCCGAGTCGCTGGCGCCGTACTGCTCGTCGATGAACGTGCCCGAGGCGCCGTTCGTGCTGCACCTGCCGAACGTCATGCACCTGGCCACCGACGTGGCCGGCGTGGTGCACGAGGGCCCGGCCACCTCGCTCGACCTGGCCGCGGCACTGCACCCGTCGGCGGCCGTGGGCGGCACCCCGAGCGACGTGGCGGTGGACGTGATCGCGGAGATCGAGGGCATGGACCGCGGCCGCTACGCGGGACCCGTGGGCTGGATGGACGCGGCCGGCGACGGCGAGTGGGGCATCGCGCTGAGGTCGGCGGAGGTGGACGGCTCGCGGGTGCGGCTGTTCGCCGGCTGCGGCATCGTCGCCGACTCCGACCCGGCGGCCGAGCTCGCCGAGGCCCAGGCGAAGTTCGTCCCCGTCCGTGACTCGCTGGGCGACGGCTGAGTCGGCCGACCCCCCTGCGGCCGCACCCGACCCGCTCTCCCCGGCAGCGGGTGCTGGTCAGAGCGTGAGCGGCGGTGCTCTCGGGTTCACCACCGCCCACGCCCAGATCATTGGGTGCGACACCACCCCCCCGTGCGGGTGTGGTTGCCCGACAAGTGTCGCGGGCACGCCGCGGCGCCGTCTCTAGCGAATGCGCATCATCCCCGGATGACCGTTCGGCTACGTCGGACCACCCGACCGGTCACGCGAGGTCGACGTCGGATCCCGGCTCCAGCCGCTGGTAGCCCGGGAGCAGCGAGTCGAGGGTGCGGCCGGCGACCATCAGGCCGACGTCGTTGAGCAGCCCGTCGTGCACGGCGAGCGACCGGGGTGCGCCGACGGTCCGCCCGAACTCGACGACCTCCGAGATCTTGCTCCACGGCGCGTGCACCGGGAGCAGCAGCAGGTCGACGGGACCGCCGGACGGGGTGAACGAGTCGCCCGGGTGGTAGACGCGGGTGCCGCCGACGTCGACGACGTACCCGCTGTTGTAGAAGCGGGGCAGCTCCTCGTGGATCACCGCGTGCAGCTCGCCGACCACGGTGACCGGCAGGCCGACGTCGAGCTGCTGGCCCGGCGAGACCACGGTGACCCGCTCGGCCACCGCCGGGTCGCCGTCGGCGATCTGGGTGCGCACCGCCTCGATGGTGAAGATCGGGGCATCGGTGGCCCGCAGCCGGTCGAGGTCGAGGTGGTCGATGTGCTCGTGGGTCACCAGCACCGCCGTCGCCCCGTCGACCGCCTCCATCTCGGTGAACGCGCCCGGGTCGACGACCACCACCTGACCGTCGTACTCGAGACGGACGCAGGCGTGACCGAACTTGGTGATCCTCATGGGGCGAACGTACCCGCCGAGTTGTCAGGTCGTGCGGGTGCTCGGGCGCCCACTCGACCTGACAAGTCGGCGGCTCAGCCCAGCCGGCTGTCCACGAAGCACCAGCGCCACTCCTCGCCGGGCTCGGCGGAGCGCATCACCGGGTGCTCGGTGGCGTGGAAGTGGGCGGTGGCGTGCCGGCGGGGCGAGGAGTCGCAGCAGGACAGGTGCCCGCAGCTCAGGCAGCGGCGGAGGTGCACCCAGGTGGTCAGGCCCTCCTCGACGCAGTCCTCGCACACGTCGGTGACCCGCGAGTCGATGTCGTGCGGCGCGTCCGCGAGGTGCTCGCAGGTGGCGATCGCCCCGACGTGGCCGCGAACGGTGTCGCCCTCCTCGAGCTCAGCGCGCCGCTCGTTGCGGATGTCGAGCATCGACTCCTCGACGTCGAGCGTGGCGAGCACGTCCTCCACGACGTCGCTGGGTACGGCGCCGGTGCTCCGCACGTGCAGCACCTTCTTGCGCTCGATGTTGAGCATCTCCAGGCGCATCCGGGCGTACGCCTCGCTCGGAGTCTCGTCGTCGGGGTGGGTGCCACCGAGCCGCTCCCAGGCGGCGGTGTTGCGCTGCTCGGCCCGCCGCCGCAGCTCCTCGAGGATGTTCCACTGGTCCTCGTCGTCGCGGTGCAGCTGCAGGTAGTCGAGGCCGGCCGCCGACGCCTTCTCGAACAGCGCCGCGCGGGCCAGCGCGTCCTCGCGCGGGTCGGGCGAGGGCAGCCCGAGCCGGCGGACCAGCCAGGGCAGCGTCGACCCCTGCACGAACAGGGTCCCGGCGGTGACCACCAGCGCGACCAGGATCAGCGTCTCGCGGTAGACGAACCGCTCCGGGATCGCGAACGCCGCCGCCAGCGTGACCACCCCGCGCATGCCCGCCCAGCCCAGCACCAGCGTGTACCGCCACGAGGGGTGCTGGTGGCTGTCCGGGTCGGTGCCCGGGCGCACCAGCAGGTAGCGGGCCGGGAACACCCAGACCAGCCGGAGCAGTACCACCGCCAGGAAGGTGGCCACGCACAGCGTCAGCACCGTGCTCAGCGGTACGTCGCTCTCCTGCACGTCGCGGATCACCCACCGGGCCTGCAGCCCGATCAGCAGGAAGACGGCGTTCTCGAGCAGGAACGAGATGGTCCGCCAGTTCAGCCGCTCGGCGATCCGCGAGGACGCGTTCTGCAGCACCGGCGCCTGGTGCCCGAGGAACAGGCCGGCGATCACCACGGCGAGCACACCGGAGGCGTGCACGGACTCGGCGAGCAGGTACGCGAGGAACGGGGTGACGAGCGAGACGCTGGTGTCGAGCACCGGGTCGTCGACGCGGCGGCGTACCCAGGCGACCACGAGGTACACGGCCAGCCCGGCCGCGACGCCGCCCACCGCGGCGATCAGGAAGTAGAGCCCGATCGACCACACCGACAAGACGGCGGCGGTGCCGATCGCGGTGCGCAGCGCGACGAGCGCGGTGGCGTCGTTGAGCAGCGACTCGCCCTCGAGGATGGTGACCAGCCGCCGCGGCATCCCGATCCGGCGGGCGATCGCGGTGGCCGCGACCGCGTCGGGCGGCGCGACCACGGCGCCGAGCGCGAACGCGGCCGCCCAGTTGATGTCGGGGATGACGTAGTAGACGGTGACCGCGACCCCGACGGTGGTGAACGCCACCAGCCCGATGGAGAGCAGCAGGATCGGCCGGCGGTTCGCGTTGAAGTCGACCAGCGAGGTCTGCAGCGCCGCGGAGTACAGCAGTGGCGGCAGCAAGCCGATCAGCACCACCTCGGAGGTGAGGTGCACCTCCGGGACGAAGGGTAGGAACGACCCGAGCGCCCCGACCGCGACCAGCACCAGCGGCGCCGGCAGGTCGAAGCGCCGGCACAGGCCGGAGACCAGGACGACGACCACCGCGAGCGCGGCCAGGGAGAGCGCGAGGTGCACGCAGGTATTCAACAACGTGCACCGGGAGTTAGTCCCCGGCAGCCACCCACCGCATCGGGTCGCCCCAGCCGAGGTCGGTGACGCCGTGCTTGTCGAGCGCGAGAACGGCGAGGGTACGGCGGTGCGCGGCGAAGGTGAGGACGTGCGCGACCATCCCGCCGTAGGTGAACACCTCGGCCGGCTCGCACAGCGCGTCGACGAAGGTGTCGTCGAGCCGGCCCTCGTCGGCCACCTCGCGCACCTGGGCCAGGTACGTCGGGCCCTCCTCGGCCAGCCGGGCGCGCAGCGAGCCGATGCTCTCGTGCTCCTCGACGGACCAGTCGTAGGCGCGGTTCGCGACCGCGGCGTTCCACATCCCCATCTGCCCGACCAGCCGCGACATCAGCCGCCGCAGCGTGGTCGGGTCGGGGTCGTCGTCGACGTTCAGCTCGATCGGCTCGTCGAGGGCGTCGTCGGACAGCCGCGCCGCGCACTCGATGATCTCGCCGGTCAGCCAGACGTGGTGCTCGACCATCTTCACGAGCAGGTCCATGGAGCTCACCTTCGTGCTGGCCGGGAAGCGCAGGCTCCCGGGTGGGTGGAAGTGCACGTCGCTGGGCGCGTCGATGCGCAGGCTGGTCGGGCAGGCCCGCCACTGCGCCGGCGCGACGCCGTACGCACGGGTGAAGGCGCGGGTGAACGCCTCGTGCGACCCGTAGCCGGCCTCGACCGCGACGTCGAGGATGGTGTGCCGGGTGCTGAGCAGGCGGTACGCCGCCCGCTCGAGGAGCACCCGGCGCCGGAACCGGCTCGGTGACTCGCCGGCGACGGAGGCCACGATGCGGTCGAGGTGGAACCGGGACAGGTACAGCCGCGCCGCCAGGTCCTCCGCCGTCGCCTCGTGGTCGTCGAGCGCCGCCGCGAGCACGTCCACGAAGCTCGTGAAGTGGTCGGTGGCGGTGCTCATGGCCCCTACTCTCGCGGCGCCCGGCGGCGGGCCGCTTGATCAGTCTTGCGCACCCGCGCGGACCAGCGCCCGGATCTCGGCGTCGAGCTCGCGGCGGTCGTCGCGGCGGACGGCCACCTCGACCACCTCGATGCCGCCGGCCGGGCTGGCCAGCGCGTGCCGCAGCTCGGCGAGGCTGTCCACCTTCCAGTGCGGGGTGCGGGTGGCGGCGCACAGCGCGGCCACGTCGACGCCGTGCGGGGTGCCGAACAGCTTGTCGTAGGCGTCCGCGTGCTGCGGCGCGCCCTGCTCCAGGGAGGAGAAGATCGAGCCGCCGTCGTCGTTCACGACCACCAGGGTGAGGTCGGGCCGCTCCTCGTCGGGGCCGAGGACCAGGCCGTTGGCGTCGTGCAGGAAGGTCACGTCTCCCAGCAGCGCGATCGCCCGGGTGCTGTGCGGCCGGCCGAGCGCCGCGCCGACCGCTGTCGACACCGAGCCGTCGATGCCGGCCAGGCCGCGGTTGCCGACCACCTTCCGCCGGCCGCCGACCTCGTACGGCGCCACCATCAGGTCGAGGTCGCGGACCGGGTTCGACGCGCCCACGAACAGCAGCCCGCCCGGCGGCAGCGCCGCACTCACCGCGCCGGCGACCTGCTGCGGGGTGAGCGTGCCGCGCGCGGCGAGCAGGTCGTCGAGCCGCTTGCCGACCTCGCGGTCGCGCGAGAGCCACTCGTCGAGCCACGGGTTCGGGCCCGGCGGTGCGCCGCCCGGCTGCTCGGTCGCGAACCAGCCCGGGGAGACCCCCTCGAGCTCGACCCGGTCGGCGACCACGTGCACGTGGTGGCCCGGGTCGGCCCAGCCGGAGGGGCCGCTCACGGCGTAGGTGACCAGGTCGTCGCGGGCCAGCAGCCGGGACACCGGGCGCGAGAGGGTCGGGTGCCCGAAGACCACCACCTGCTGGATCCGGGCGCACAGGTCGGGGTCGC
>JABFXA010000077.1 GCA_013361955.1 Nocardioidaceae bacterium | reverse complement strand
GGGTCCGGCCGACCGCCTCGGCGGCTCTCACCCCTCGACCAGCGCCAGCACCCGCGCCGGGCTGCCGGACCCGGTGACGATGCGCAGCGGCCCGGCCACCACGACCGCCCCCAGCGGCGGCAGCTCGGCGAGGTTCTGCAGCTGTGTCAGGCCGTACTTGCCGGCGCCGTGCATCAGCGTGTGGCAGGGGAACATCGGGTCGAAGCCGGCCGCCGCGCCCGCGTCGGTGCCGACGGTCTCCACGCCGAGGCCGACCACCGGCGACTCCTCGGCCACCCAGCGCGCGCACTCGACGGACAGGCCCGGCGTGTGCGGGCCGTTCTCGTCGGCGTTGAGGTACTCCTCCTGCGAGTGCGACCGGGCGTCCCAGCCGGTGCGCACCAGCAGCCAGCCGCCGTCGGGCAGCGGCCCGTGGTCGGTCTCCCACTGCTTGACGTGGTCGACCTCGACCAGGAAGTCCGGGTCGGCCGCGACCTGCTCGCTGAAGTCGAGCACCGCCGCCGGCCCGACCAGCCGCGCGGCCGGCACGGAGGCGACGTCGTCGTTGCCCTTGCCGGTGACCCAGTGGTTCGGCGCGTCGAAGTGCGTGCCGGTGTGCTCGCCGGTGCGGAAGTTGTTCCAGTACCACGCCGGGCCGCGGTCGTCGTACGCGCTGATCTCCTCGAGCGCGAAGCTGGCGGTCTGGCCGAACTGCTCGGGGAGCTGGAGCGTCGGGGTGCTGCTGGACAGCGGAGCGGTGAGGTCCACGACCCGGACGGCGCCGGATCGGAGGCTTTCCACGAGCTGGGTCAGGACGGGCATCGGCGCCTCCGCGGGATGAGTGTGTCGGTCTCGTGACGGTCGTTGACGCTACGAGACAGGCGCCGCTACGGTCAACGAATCGTTCAGCCTGATTGAACACTCGCCCGACCGTCTCGGAGGTCATCCGTGCTCACGCCCGCGGCGTTCCGCCGCCGCTTCCCCGCCCTGCAGGACACCGTGCACCTGGCCTCGTGCAGCCAGGGGGCGCTCTCCGACACCCTCTCCGCGGCGCTCGTCGAGCTGCAGCACACGATGCGCCAGGACGGCGCGCCGTGGGGCCGGTGGATGGCCGAGGTGGACACCGCCCGCCGGCTGTTCGCCGACCTGATCGGGGCCGACGAGGACGAGGTCGCGGTGGTGCCCACCGCCTCCGCCGGTGCCTTCCAGGTCGCCTCGACCCAGGACTGGGCGGCGCGACCGACGCTGGTCACCACCGACCTGGAGTTCCCGTCGGTCGCGCACGTGTGGCTGGCGCAGCGACCGCGCGGCGCCGACGTGCGGTTCGTCGACGAGCGAGAGGGCGTCGCCTCCCCCGAGGAGTACGTCGCCGCCGTCGACGAGACCTGCGGGCTGGTGTCGGTGCCGCTGGTGTCCTACCGCAACGGCGTCCGGCTGCCGGTGCGCGAGGTGATCGCGCGGTCCCGGGAGGTCGGCGCCCCGGTGTTCGTCGACGCCTACCAGGGGCTCGGCGTCGAGCCGGTCGTCGTGCACGAGCTCGGTTGCGACTACCTGGTGGCCGGTGCGCTGAAGTACCTCCTCGGGCTGCCCGGCATCGCGTTCCTCTACGTGCGCAGGGGCCTGGTCGACCCGGTGCCGCCCAGCGCGACGGGCTGGTTCGGGCAGGCCGACCCGTTCGCGTTCGACCCGCGACGGATCGACGTACCGACGCACGCCCGGCGCTTCGAGAGCGGTACGCCCGCGATCCCCTCGGCCTTCGGCGCGGTCGCCGGCCTGACCGTCCTCCGTGAGGCGCCCGCGGCCGAGGTGCGCGACCACGTGGCGGGGCTGACCGCGCGCCTGCACGAGCAGCTCGTCGACGACGGCGAGAAACCCTGGTCGCCCGCCGACCCGGCGCTGCGCGGACCGCAGGTGGCGATCCGCGACGACCGCCCCGACGCGCTCGCGGCGCACCTCGCCGAGCGCCGCATCGTGACCAGCCCGCGCGGCGACCTGCTGCGGCTGTCCCTGCACTACTACAACGACACGGACGACGTGGACGCCGTCGTCCGCGCGATCCACGAGTACCGGAAGGCCGCGCGATGACCACCACCACGAACCGGACCGACTCCGGCACCGCGCTGCACCGCGGCCTCTCGGGCCGGCAGCTGACCATGATCGGCCTCGGCGGCGCGATCGGCACCGGCCTGTTCCTCGGCTCCACCCTGGCGATCAGCGAGGCCGGGCCGGCGGTCGTGGTCGCCTACGTGCTCTGCGGGCTGGTCGCGCTGGTGATCGCCTGGGCGCTCGCCGAGATGGTGGTGGTGCACCCGCGCGCCGGCGCCTTCGGCTCGATCGCGCACGCGTACGTCGGCCCGTGGGCCGGCTTCGTGCTGCGCTGGACGTACTGGTCGATGCAGGTGATCGCGATCGGCGGCGAGGTGATCGCGGCCGGCATCTACGTGCAGTACTGGTGGCCGTCGCTGCCGCTGTGGCTGCCGGTCGTGGTGTTCTCGGTGCTGGTCCTCGCCGTGAACGCCGCGGCGGTCAGCCTGTTCGGCGAGTTCGAGTACTGGTTCGCGATGGTGAAGGTCACCGCGATCTCGGTGTTCGTGCTGCTCGGCCTGCTGCTGGTGTTCGTCGGGCTGCCGCACCGTGACGCGACCGGCCTCGGCAACCTCACCGAGCACGGCGGCTTCCTGCCGAACGGCCTGTCCGGCCTCGGCCTGGCGATGGTGTTCGTGCTGTTCAGCTACATCGGCACCGAGGTGGTGTCGGTGACCGCGGCCGAGTCCGAGGACCCGGAGCGCGACATCCCCCGGGCCGCCCGCCGGATGGTGGTCCGGCTCGGCCTGTTCTACGTGCTGGCGATCCTGGTCGTGGTCACCGTGGTGCCGTGGACCGTCACCGCGCAGGGCGGCGAGGTCGACGCCAGCCCGTTCGTGAAGGTGTTCGCGGCGGCCGGCATCCCCGCCGCCGCGGGGCTGATGAACTTCGTGGTGATCACCGCCGCGCTCTCCAGCGCGAACACCAACCTCTACCTGACCACCCGGATGCTGCACTCGCTCGCGCAGCACCGGTTCGCGCCGGCGTGGACCGGGCGGCTGAGCCCGTCCGGCGTACCACGGCACGCGCTGCTGCTCTCGGCCGTGGGCCTGGCGGTGGCGACGGCCCTCTCGGCGAAGTCGGACTCGCAGGCCTACCTGGTGCTGTTCGGCATCTCGGTGTTCGCCGCGATCGTGGTGTGGGTGCTGATCCTGGCCACGCACGCGGTGTTCCGCGCCCGCCGCGCCCGGCTGGGCCTGCCGGGCTCGCCGGTGCGGCTCGCGGGCGCGCCGTTCACGTCCGGGATCGCCGCGCTGTTCCTGGTCGCGGTGCTCGTCTCCACCTTCTTCATCGAGGGGCTCGACCCGGCGTGGCGGTTCGGCATCCCGTTCTTCCTGGTCCTGCTGGTGGCGTACGCCGTGCTGCGTCGGCGGGTCGGCACCGGCGAGGAGGACGACCTGCTGCAGGAGGAGCTGGCGGAGCGCCGCGCGTAGGCAGCCTAGGCTGGCGCGTGTGCTGGGAGGACGGATCCGCGCGCTGCGGGAGGAGCGCGGGCTGTCCGTGCGCCGGCTGGCCGCCGCGGCGTCGGTCTCCCCGGCGCTGGTGAGCCAGGTCGAGCGCGGCATCAACGACCCCAGCCTCGACTCGCTGCGCCGGCTCGCCGAGGCGCTCGACGTACCGCTGTTCGACCTGTTCGCCGAGCCGCGCGAGGAGCACGACCTGACCGTGGTCCGGGCCGCCGACCGGATCGAGGTGGGCACCCCGGGGGACGTCCGTTACACCCGGCTGTCGTCGGGGTCCGGGGTGCTGGAGGTGCTCGAGGGGGTGCTCGAGCCCGGCGGCCGGTCCTCGTCGGAGCCGTGGTCGCACCCGGCCGAGGAGTGCGCGGTGGTGACCTCCGGGCGGCTGCTCGTCGAGGTGGCGGGCCGGCGCGCCACGCTGGAGGCCGGCGACTCGTGCAGCTTCGACTCGCGGCGCCCGCACCGCTACCTCAACGACGGCGACGAGCGGGCGGTGTTCGTGCTGTCGGTGACCCCGCCGAGCTGGTGAGGGCTCAGCCCAGCCCGTAGCCGCGCACCAGCTCGCGGGCCACCTCGACCGAGTCCACCAGCGGGTGCAGGGCGAACGCCTTCAGCACCAGCCCGGGGTCACCGGTGCGGGCCGCCGCGATCGCGATCTGCTCGACGGCCTTGACCTGCTGCACCAGGCCGAGCTGGTGGCCGTCGAGCGGCCGGGTGGCGAGCGGCCGCGCGCCGGTGCCGTCGACCAGCGACGGCACCTCGACGACCGCCTCCGACGGCAGGCCCGGGACGGCGGTGCCGTTGCGGACGTCGAGGATCATCGTGGTGCGCTCGCCGCGCATCACCGCGGCCATGTAGGCCAGCGCCACGCCCTCGTAGCCGCCGCCCGCGGCGTCCTCCTCGTCCCGGTCGTCCTCGCGGACCTCCGCCATGTAGGTCTCCTCGCGCTCGCGGCGGACCCGGTGCCACTCCTCGAGCGCGCGGTCGGGACGCGCGGCGACCGCGTCGTAGAACCCCTGCTGCTGGTCGCGCAGGAACTCGCCGCGGGTCTGCTTCTCGCCGACGATCGAGCGCACCGCGTCACGGGTGAAGTACCAGTAGTAGAGGTACTCGTTGGGCAGCGACCCGAGCGTGCGCACCCAGTCGGGTCCCATCAGCCGGGCCTCCTCGATCGTGCGCAGCGCGGCGTCGTCGGCCAGCAGGTCCGGCAGCACGTCGACCCCGTCGTGCTCGAGCGCCCGCAGCCAGCCGAGGTGGTTCAGGCCGACGTAGTCGGCGTGCGTGCGGGCCGGGTCGAGGCCGAGCGCGCGGACCGCGCGCCGGGCCAGGCCGATCGGCGAGTCGCAGATGCCGACCACCCCTCGGTCGAGCACCTGCTGCATCGCCTCGGTGACCATCCCGGCGGGGTTGGTGAAGTTGATGACGTGTGCGTCGGGCGCGACGCGGGCCACCGTCTCGGCGATCCGGACCGCGACCGGCACGGTGCGCAGCCCGTAGGCGACCCCGCCGGGGCCGGTCGTCTCCTGGCCGAGCAGGCCCAGGTCGAGCGCCACCCGCTCGTCGCGGCTGCGCCCGTCGAGCCCGCCGACCCGGATCGCGGAGAACACGAAGTCCGCGCCCTCCAGCGCCTCCTCGAACACCGTGGTGGCGGTGACCAGCGGCGCGTCCGCGACGCCGACGGCCTGCTGCGCGAGCACCTGCTCGACCGCGCGGAGCCGGCCGGCGTCGACGTCGTGCAGCGCGACGTGGTCGATGCGCGGGTCGCCGTGGTCGCGCAGCAGCGCGCCGTACACGAGCGGCACGCGGAACCCTCCCCCGCCCAGCACGGTCAGCCTCACGCGGTCAGGCCCTCTCGACACGGCAGCACCGCTCCACGCTAGCGTGACCGACGTCGAGCGAGGAGGCGGGCGGAGCAGCAGATGGTCGACGAGACGGGTGTCCCGGGGTCCGACGTGGAGTTCGACGTGTTCCTCCACGGCACGGTGTTCCTGGACATCATCTTCACCGGCCTGCCGGCACCGCCCACGCCGGGCAAGGAGATCTGGGCGACCGGCATGGGGTCCTCCCCGGGCGGCATCGCGAACCTCGCCACCGCCGCGAGCCGGCTCGGGCTGCGCACCTCGCTGGCCGCGGCCTTCGGCGACGACGTGTACGGCGAGTTCTGCTGGCGCACCCTGGCCGACCAGGAGGGCATCGACCTCTCGCACTCGCGCAGCTTCGAGCAGTGGCACTCCCCGGTGACCGTGTCGATCGCGTCCGAGGGCGACCGCAGCATGGTCACCCACGGACACCCGCCGCCGGTGCCGCCCGGCGAGATGATCGGCCGGCCGCCGCGCTCCAGGGCCGTGCTGCTCGACCTCGACACCGGCCCGGAGACCGCGGGCACGTCGCCGGACTGGGTCGAGCACGCCCGCCGCGACGGAGCCCTGGTGTTCGCCGACGTGGGCTGGGACGACACCGGCCAGTGGTCGTCGCGCACCCTGGACCAGCTGTCCAGCTGCCACGCGTTCCTGCCCAACGCGGCGGAGGCGATGGCCTACACCCGCACCGACACCCCGCGCGACGCGCTCTACGCGCTCGCCGACCGGGTCCCGCTGGCGGTGGTCACCAACGGCGTGCACGGCGCGCTGGCGATCGACTCGGCCACCGGGGAGGAGGCCGAGGTCCCGTCGCTGCGGGTCTCGGCGATCGACCCGACCGGCGCCGGCGACGTGTTCGGCACCGCGATCGTGCTCGGCACCCTCAACGGCTGGCCGCTCGCGCACCGGCTGGCCTTCGCGGCCGTCTGCTCGGGCCTGGCGGTGCAGCAGTTCGGCGGCTCGCTGGCCGCCCCCGGGCTCGGCGACGTGCTGGACTGGTGGCAGCAGGTGAAGGCGCAGCACGAGCCCGGCGCGTACGCCGCCTCGCTGCGCCGGCGCTACGCGTTCCTCGACGACATCAGGCCCTCGGCGCCGCTGCGGCACCGACGGCGCGCCGCGGCGACCATCGCCCGGCTCTCCGACCTCGACGCGTCCCCGTGACCGCGGGACACGACTGAGCCGACCTCCCTACGGGTAAGGAGATCCACATGTCACGTCCCGCTCCCCGGCGCCGGGTGGCCGCCGTACTCCTCGCCACCGCCGCGCTCGCCCTCGCCGCCTGCAGCGCACCCGGGTCGAACGACTCCTCGGCCCCGAAGACCAAGGCACCCTCGGAGGTGTCCACCGACGTCGCGAAGGCCGGCAAGGTCACCCTGCGGGTGTGGGACCAGGAGGTGCGCGGCGGCCAGAACGCCCAGATGACCAAGCTCAACCAGCAGTTCATGGACGCCTACCCCAACGTCACGATCAAGCGCACGTCGAAGAGCTTCACCGACCTGAAGACGACGCTGAAGCTGGCGCTGTCCGGGGACACCGCGCCCGACGTGGTCGAGGTCAACCAGGGCTACCCCGACATGGTGTCGTTCGTGAAGGCCGGCTACCTGCAGCCCCTGGACTCCTACGCCTCGGTCTACAAGTGGGCGGACCGCTACCCGTCGTCGCTGCTGGACCTGAACCGCGTCAGCGACGACGCCTCGCACTTCGGCGAGGGCAAGCTCTACGGGCTCTCGCAGATGGGCGAGTTCGTCGGCGTCTACTACAACAAGACCAAGCTGAAGCAGCTCGGCATCGCGCCGCCGACGACGTGGGACGAGTTCACCACCGCGCTCGCCAAGGCCAAGCAGGGCGGCCAGGTGCCGATCCAGTTCGGCAACCTCGACAAGTGGCCGGCGATCCACACCTTCGGCGTGATCCAGGACCAGCTCGCCGGCAAGGACGAGGTGCGCAACCTGGTCTTCGGCAAGGGCGGCGCGAGCTGGACCGACCCGAAGACCGTCGAGGCCGCGAAGACCTTGCAGGACTGGGCGAAGCGGGGCTACTTCCCGTCCGGCGTGAACGGCGTCGGGTACGACGACTCCACCAAGCAGTTCGGCCAGGGCAAGGGCGTCTTCCTGGTCACCGGCACCTGGGCGGCGGCCGACCTGAAGGGCCCGATGGGCGACGCGCTCGGCATGATGCCGCCGCCGTCGGCGTCCGGCAGCGACCCGGTCACCACCGGCGGCCAGAGCCTGGCGCTCGGCGTCACCAGCAAGTCCGCGCACCCCGACGTCGCCGCGGCGTACGTGAACTTCATGACCGACGCCAAGGCTGCCGGCGTCATGCAGGACACCGGCAACCTGCCCGCCGTACCGGCCACCGACGCGGCGTCGCAGGCGAGCGGTGTCGACGCGGACATCCTCGACGGGTGGTCCAGCCTCAACCAGGACAACGGGCTGGTGCCGTACCTCGACTACTCGACGCCGACCTTCTACGACACGCTCACCGCCGCGCTGCAGCGGCTGATCGGCGGCCAGGACAGCCCGGAGGAGTTCGCGAAGACCCTGCAGGCCGACTACGAGAAGTTCCAGCAGGGCTGACCCGGTGGCGTGGGAGGCCGCGGCGCGGGTGCGGAACCGGTACCGGCGCCGATCGCCCGGCGAGCCGCGCGCGGTGGGGTACCTGTACCTGCTGCCGGCGCTCGCGGTGTTCGTGCTGCTCGTGCTGGTGCCGCTGGGCCAGTCGGTGTGGTACTCGCTGTTCGACTGGGACGGGCTGACCCCCGCCACCTGGGCGGGCCTGTCGAACTACACCGGGCTGGTCACCGACCCGACGCTGCGCGCGCCGTTCGTGCACGCGCTGGTGCTGCTGGTCTTCTACGCGCTGGTGCCGATCGCCATCGGGCTGCTCCTCGCCGCCGCGATGTCCCGGGTCCGGGTGCACGGGCTGACCTTCTTCCGGACCGTGCTGTTCCTGCCACAGGTGCTCGCGATGGTCGTGGTCGCGGTGGCATGGCGCTGGATCTACGCGCCCGACGGCGTGCTCAACCAGGTGCTCCGGCTGGTCGGCCTCGACGGGCTGACCCGCTCGTGGCTCGGCGACTTCACGCTGGCGCTGCCCGCGGTCGGGGTGGCCGGCACCTGGGTGGGCTTCGGGCTGTGCATGGTGCTGTTCCTGGCCGGCGTGCAGACCATCCCGCGCGAGCTCTACGAGGCCGCCCGGCTCGACGGCGCCGGTGCCTGGCAGGAGTTCCGGGCGGTCACGCTGCCGGCGCTGCGGCCGCAGGTGGCGGTGGCCGCGACGCTCACGATCGTGGCCGGGCTGCGCAACTTCGACCTGATCTACCTGACCACGTCGGGCGGCCCGGGCAACAGCACCGCGGTGCCGGCGTACGAGGTCTATCACCGGGCGTTCGAGACCAACCAGGTCGGCTCGGCGGCGGCGGTCGGCATCGCGCTGACGGCGCTGATCTTCGTGCTCACCGTGACGGTGTCGCGTCTCGTCGAGGGGCGGGAGAGGTGATCACCTCACGCCGCGACCGGGTGCTCACCTACGCCGTGCTGCTGGTGTTCACGGTGCTCGCGCTGGTGCCGGTGCTGCAGGTCCTCAGCGCGGCGCTGTCCAGCCCCGGCGCGGCAGGTCCCGGGCTGCGGCTGCCCGACGGCCTGCACCTGGAGAACTTCGCCGACGCCTGGACGCGCGGGCAGTTCGGCCAGTACCTGCGCTCCTCGGTGCTGGTGTCGGTCGCCGTCGTGGTCACCGCCGCGGTGCTGTCCACGCTCGCGGCGTACGCCTTCGGCACCATGCGGTTCCCGGGCGCGACCGTGCTGTTCTACCTGTTCGTGCTCGGCCTGACGATCCCCGAGGAGGCGGTCGTCATCCCGCTCTACTACGACTTCCGCGGCGTCGGGCTGCTGGACACCTACTGGGCGCTGGTGCTTCCGCAGGTGGCGCAGTCGGTGGCGTTCGGGACGTTCTGGATGCGCACCTACTTCGCGGGGTCGTCGCAGGCGCTCATCGAGGCCGCCCGCTGCGACGGCGCCACCAGCTGGGGGGTGCTCTGGCGGGTGCTGGTGCCCTCCGGCCGGCCGGCGATCACCACCATGCTGGTGATCACGTTCATGTGGACCTGGAACGAGTTCCTGCTCGCCCTGGTGATGGTCACCTCCGACAGCCGTCGAACCGTGCCCCTCGGCCTGGCCTTCTTCCAGGGCCAGCACTCCTCCGACACCGCGCTGCTGGCCGCCGGCGCGGTCCTGGTGGCGACGCCGGTGGTGCTGGTCTACCTGTTCTTCCAACGCCGGTTCGTCGAGGGCATGCTCAGCGGCGCGATCAAGGAGTGAGAAGTTGAAGCACGCGATCTACGTTCCCCCGTTCGACGCGCTCGCCGACCCGATCGTGCTGGCCGGGCTCGGGGTGGTCGCCGAGGAGTCCGGGTGGGACGGCCTCTTCCTCTGGGACCACGTGAGCTACAGGAACGTCGAGGCGATCGCCGACCCGTGGATCTCGCTCGCCGCGGTCGCGTGCGCCACCGAAGGCCTGCGGCTCGGGCCGATGGTCACCCCGCTGGCCCGGCGCCGGCCGGTGCAGGTGGCCCGCGAGGTGGCCACCCTCGACCTGCTCACCGACGGCCGGGTGACCCTCGGCGTCGGCCTCGGCGACGACCACGCCGGCGAGCTCAGCGGCACCGGCGAGGAGGTCGACGCGAAGGCCCGCGCCGCGCTCCTCGACGAGTCCCTGGAGATCCTGCTGGCCGCGTGGACCGGCGACGAGGTCCGGCACCGCGGCCGCCTGGTGCTCGACGGGATCGCGGTGCGACCGCGCCCGGTGCAGCAGCCGCACCCGCCGGTGTGGACCGCCGTGGTCGCCGGCAACCGCAAGCCGCTGCGCCGGGCCGCGCGGTACGACGGGGTGTTCCCGGTCGGGATCGACTCGCCGGAGACGCTGCGGTCGGTGGTCGACCAGGTCGGTGAGCTGCGCGGCGGCCTCGACGGGTACGACGTCGCGGTGGCGCTGAACCCCGACACCGACCCGGCGCC
>JABFXA010000152.1 GCA_013361955.1 Nocardioidaceae bacterium | reverse complement strand
AAGGTCGCCGGTGTCTCGCTGGTCGCGGCCAGCGACGTGGACAACCCGCTGCTGGGGCTGACCGGCGCGATCAACATCTACGGCCCGCAGACGGGCGTCACCGAGGACCGGCTGCAGGCCGTCGACGCGCTCCTGGAGCGGCTGGCCACGGCCACCGACCCGAAGACCGCCCGGGCCAAGGGCGCGGGCGCCGCGGGCGGGCTGGGCTTCGGGATGCTGCTGCTCGGCTCCGGGCGAGTCCCCGGCATCGACGTGGTCGCGGACGCGGTCGGCCTGGCCGACCGCGCGCGGCGCGCCGACCTGGTCATCACGGGGGAGGGCGCCTTCGACTTCTCCTCGCGCTCCGGCAAGGTGCCCTCCGGCGTCGCCGCGGTCGCTGCGCAGGCGCTGCAGCCGTGCATCGCGCTGGCCGGCAAGGTGCTGATCGGCTCGCGCGAGATGCGCACGATGGGCGTCGAGTCGGCGTACTCGATGGTCGACCTGGTCGGCGAGGAGGCGTCGTTCGCCGACCCGGCCGGCAGCCTCGCGGCGCTCGCGGAGCGGACCGCGCGCACCTGGTCGCGGTGAACGCGCGCGGGTGTGATCCGGGTCACCCCGCCCGGCAGCGGGAACCGGTCCCGGCCGCGTGCTTGGGAATGCGCCGGGATGTGCGACCATTGACGTGGCAACAACACTGTCCAGCTTTGGGAGCGCATCCGATGACCGAGCAGGTCGACACCGCCACCGAGACCCCGATCCGCCAGGACGGCATCAACGTCAGCGACGCCGCGGCGACCAAGGTGAGGAACCTCCTCGAGCAGGAGGGTCGCGACGACCTGCAGCTGCGGATCGCCGTGCAGCCGGGTGGCTGCTCGGGCCTCCGCTACCAGCTCTTCTTCGACGAGCGGAACCTCGACGGCGACATCGTCACCGACTTCAACGGCGTCTCCGTGGTCGTCGACCGGATGAGCTCGCCGTACCTCAACGGCGCGGTCATCGACTTCGTCGACACCATCGAGAAGCAGGGCTTCACGATCGACAACCCGAACGCCACCGGCTCCTGCGCCTGCGGCGACTCGTTCCACTGACCGTCCCGGATCCCAGGCGACACGACCCCGGCAGGTGACCTGCCGGGGTCTCGTGCGTCAGGGCACCGCCTCCTTCGGCGGCACCAGCGCGTCGTCGCGGACCCCGTCCTGGACCAGCCGGGCGGCGAGCGGCCGCGCGAGCGTGACGTCGACCGAGTCCCGCAGGGTCAGCCGGCCGCACGCCGCGCCGCGGGCGCCGCGGACCCGGTGGATCTCCACCGTGACCGTCTGCGCCGTCTCCTCCACCAGCGGTTCCTGGATGCGCCCGATGCAGTCGCGCACGTCGACGCTGTAGAAGAGGCTCAGCACCCGGCCGGCGGCCTTGTAGCCGGTGATCTCCACGAGGCCCGACGCCAGGCCGGCGTCGTCGTCGAGGTCCGGACGCGGCGGGACCAGCTCGAGCTGGGGACGCAGGGTGTCGGGTCCCGGCCCGACCGCCGGGGTGGTGGGGCGCGACAGCAGGCCCACCCCCACGAACACCGCCGCGACCCCGACTGCGGACGCCACGGGCGCCAGCCAGCGTGTCGCGCCGGCCGGCATCGCGTCCACCGGCCCGGTCAGTCCTCGGAGTACGCCGCTGCGAGGCGGGCCGCCGCGTCGCTCACCGCGACCGTCGGCTTGGGGACCTCGCGCGGGTAGTCCTCGAACCGGATGCTCGGCGCCGGCTGCAGAGCGGCGACGCGGGCCCGCTCGGCCTGCGAACGGCGCTCCGGGAGGTGCAGCGCCACCTCGACGGCGCGGCAGTCGGAGCTCATCTCGGCGGTGCTCGCGGCGTCGTCGTACGGCAGGCGCTGGTACGTCATTCCTGCACGGTAGGACCTCCCGCGGGGAATCCCTACGGGTACCGGCGGGTAGTGTCTTCCGCTGTCCACGGACCATCGTCCTCGCCCCTCTCGGGGCCCGACCGGAGGATCTCCTCGTGTCGCTGCTCGTCACCGGCTCCATCGCCACCGACCACCTGATGACGTTCCCCGGCCGGTTCGCCGACTCCCTGGTCGTCGAGCAGCTGGACAAGATCGCGCTGTCGTTCCTCGTCGAGGACCTGGAGGTACGTCGCGGCGGCTGCGCGGCCAACATCTGCTTCGGCCTGGGCAACCTCGGGCTGCGCCCGGTGCTCGTCGGCGCGGTGGGGGAGGACTTCGTCGACTACCGCTCCTGGCTGGTGCGGCACAACGTCGACTGCGAGTCCGTGCACGTCTCCCAGACCAAGCACACCGCCCGCTTCGTGTGCACCAACGACTCGACGATGGCCCAGATCGCGTCGTTCTACGCCGGCGCGATGAGCGAGGCCCGCGAGATCGAGCTCGAGCCGATCGCCGACCGGGTCGGCGGCGTGACCTACGTGCTGGTCGGGCCCAACGACCCCGAGGGGATGCTGCGGCACACCAACGAGTGCCGCAAGCGCGGCTACAAGTTCATCGCCGACCCGAGCCAGCAGCTCGCGTTCGGCGACGGCGACATGATCAAGGAGCTCGTCGACGGCGCGCACATCCTGTTCTCCAACGAGTACGAGTCCGCGCTGATCGAGAAGAAGACCGGCTGGAGCCACGAGGAGATCCTCGACCGGGTCGGCACGCTCGTGGTCACGCTGGGCGCCGCCGGCGTCCGCGTCGAGCGCAAGGGCGAGGAGCCGATCGTGGTGGCCGCGGTCCCCGAGATCGCGAAGGTCGAGCCGACCGGGGTCGGCGACGCGTTCCGCGCCGGCTTCCTGGCCGCGCTGGAGTGGGGGCTGTCCCTGGAGCGGGCCGCGCAGCTCGGCTGCCTGCTCGCGGTGTACGTCGTGGAGAAGGTCGGCACCCAGGAGTACACCCTGCACCAGGCCGCGTTCGTGCGGCGCTTCGCGGACGCGTACGGCGAGGACGCGGCCGCCGAGATCGCCGCGCACGTGCAGACCCCCCGCCCGTAGCGCACCCCGCGCGCTGGTTGAGGTGCGAACGAAGTGAGCCTTGGAAACCACTCGTGACGTGCGTGGCTGCTGGTTTCGAGGCTCGCCCTAGCGGCTCGCTCCTCAACCAGCGGCAGTTCGGCGGACCACGAACCGCGGCACTCCGTCCGCGGCGGGCTCCTCACCGACGTACCCGTGCCCGCGCATCCGGCACCAGGCCTGGATGTCCGGGCGGGCGGCCGGGTCGTCGGAGGTGACCGCGACGGTCCCGCCCTCCGGCACGTCGCCGATCGCGTTCGCGAGCCGGATGACGGGGAGCGGGCAGCGCAGCCCGCGGCAGTCGAGCTCGAGGTCGGCCTCCACGCGGCCAGTCTCGCAGCCGGACGTCAGCGCAGCCGTTCGCGGACCTCGGCGACGACCCGGGGGAGGAGTGCCAGGAACCGGTCCACCTCGTCGTCGGTGGTGTCGCGGGTGAGCGAGACCCGCACGTTCCCGTGCGTCAGGGCCCCCATCGCGGCGAGCACGTGGGACGGCTCCAGGGCGCTCGCGGTGCACGCAGACCCCGACGCCACCGCGAATCCGTGCCGGTCGAGCCCGGTGACCAGGGTCTCGCCGTCGACGTACAGGCAGGAGAAGGTCACCACGTGCGGCAGCCGACGGTCGGGGTCGCCGACCACCTCGACGTCCTCGATGGCGGCCACCGACGCGCGGATCCGGTCCACCAGGCGCCGCTGACGCGCGGCCACCTCGTCGCGCTCCGCGGCCACCGCCTCGAGCGCTGCGGCCGCGGCGAGCACCGCGGGGACGTTCTCGAACCCGGCGGTCCGCGGGTCCACCCGGTCGTCGGTCGGGAACGGCGCCCGCCAGCGCGCCCCGGAGCGCACCAGCAGCACGCCGACGCCCGCCGGTCCGCCCCACTTGTGTGCGGAGGCGGCGGCGACCGCCCAGCCCTGGGGCACGGCCGTCCGTCCGGCGGCCGCGGCGACGTCGCTGAACAGCGGTACGTCGTGCCGGGCGCACCGCTCCGCCACCTCGTCGAGGGGCTGCAGGGTGCCGACCTCGGGGTTCGCCGCCTGCACGGCGACCACGCCGGTCGGTGTGTCCAGGGCCTCGTCCAGGGCGTCGACGTCGACCCGGCCGAGCCGGTCCACGCCGACCCCGTCCGCCGTACCACCGGAATGGCGGGTCCACCACGTCCC
The DNA here is from genome assembly GCA_013361955.1 of Nocardioidaceae bacterium. Taxonomy (GTDB): domain Bacteria; phylum Actinomycetota; class Actinomycetes; order Propionibacteriales; family Nocardioidaceae; genus Nocardioides_B. The sequence continues at coordinate 6,259 of JABFXA010000152.1, read as the reverse complement.
GGCGTCGAGCACGGAGGAGTGCTCGACGGCGGAGTGCACCAGCCGGGTGCTGACCCGGCGGCGACCGCTCAGCAGCCCCAGCAGGCCCTGGTGCACGGCTGCCGTGCCGGACGCCGTGAACGTCACCTCGGGCGGCAGCACGCCCAGCTCGCCGGCCACCGTCTCCCGGGCCCGGTCGAGCAGCAGCCGGGCCTCGCGGGCGGCCCCGTGCAGCCGCAGCGGGTCGGCGTACCCGCGGTCCAGCGCCGCCAGGAACGCCTCCCGCGCGGCCGGGTGCAGCGGCTCGCCGGACACCGCGTCCAGGTAGCCGCCGGTCGGGTTCGTCACAGCGCGAAACTACCGGCCGGGCCCCACCGCGACCCCCGTTGTCCCAGTAGTAACGTTCACCCTGACCGTCCACCTGCTGCGGCGGCAGAACCGATGGCTGACAGAGAGGCTCTGACGTTGAGCTGGCAACTTCCCGCGCGCGCCAGAAGGATCGGCTTCGCCGGTCTGACCGCGGTCGCCCTGATGATGCTCGCTTCCTGCTCGACGGCCGACCAGGAGGAGCTCAAGCGGCTCGCGGAGCCGGAGGGTGTGACCGACCGGAGCGGCACGTTGCACAGCCTCTGGATCTGGTCCTGGGTGGCCGCGATCCTGGTCGGCATCCTGGTGTGGGGCCTGATCCTCTACGCCTGCTGGAGGTACCGCCGGCGCCGTGACGACGAGGTGCCCGTCCAGACCCGCTACAACCTGCCGATCGAGATCCTCTACACCGTGGCGCCCGTGATCATGGTGCTGGTCTTCTTCTTCTACACGGTCAAGGCGCAGGACGTCGCGCTCGCCGACCCGCCGGGCGGCAAGGCCGACCACGTGGTGACGGTCGTCGGTCAGCAGTGGTCGTGGACGTTCAACTACGACAAGGACTCCGCGCTGGACGGCTCGACCACCGTGTTCGACGCCGGCACCACCGCTGACAAGCCCACGCTGTACCTGCCGGTCGACGAGAGCGTGCTGTTCAAGCTGCGCTCCCCGGACGTGATCCACGACTTCTGGGTCCCGTCGTTCCTGATGAAGATGGACGTCGTCCCGGGCCGGGAGAACAGCTTCAGCCTGACCCCGACCCGCGAGGGCACGTACGTCGGTCGCTGCGCCGAGCTGTGCGGCGCCTACCACTCGCGGATGCTGTTCGACGTCAAGGTCGTCAGCGCCGACGACTACGCCGCCCACCTGCAGAAGCTGCAGCAGGAGGGCAACATCGGGCCTGCGCTGGGTGGGTCGGACGCGACCACCCAGAAGGGCCTGGAAGGCAACGAGAACGGAGCCGGAGAATGACCGCCACCGTCGGTGCGACCGGCGAGTACGCCGGAGCCCGGGAGCACACCCTCGGCCAGAAGATCGTCAAGGTCATCACGACGACCGACCACAAGGTCATCGGCAAGCTGTACCTCACGACCTCGTTCGTGTGGTTCCTGCTCGCCGGCGTGATGGCGCTGCTGATCCGCTCGGAGCTCGCCTTCCCCGGTCAGCAGGTCGTGAACGACGAGCTGTACAACCAGCTGTTCACGATGCACGGCACGATCATGCTGCTGCTGTTCGCGACGCCGCTGTTCTTCGGCTTCGGCAACGTGATCATGCCGCTGCAGATCGGCTCGCCCGACGTCGCCTTCCCGCGGCTCAACATGTTCAGCTACTGGCTGTTCCTGTTCGGCGGCATCATCGCCGGCTCGGGCTTCCTGACCCCGCAGGGCGCGGCCGACTTCGGCTGGTTCGCCTACACGCCGCTCTCCGACGCGGTGCGCAGCCCCGGCGTCGGTGGAGACCTCTGGATCATGGGCCTGTGGATGGCCGGTCTCGGCACCATCCTCGGCGCGGTCAACTTCATCACCACGATCATCTGCATGCGCGCGCCCGGCATGACCATGTTCCGGATGCCGATCTTCGTCTGGAACACGCTGGTCACCAGCCTGCTGGTGCTGATCGCGTTCCCGATCCTGGCCGGCGCGCTGCTCTCGCTCGAGGCCGACCGGGCGCTCGGCGCGCACGTATTCGACGCCGCCAACGGCGGTCCGATCCTGTGGCAGCACCTGTTCTGGTTCTTCGGGCACCCCGAGGTGTACATCATCGCGCTGCCGTTCTTCGGCATCGTCACCGAGATCCTGCCGGTGTTCTCCCGCAAGCCGGTGTTCGGCTACGTCGGCCTGGTCGCCGCCACGATGGGCATCGCGATCCTGTCGGTGGCCGTGTGGGCGCACCACATGTTCGTCACCGGCGCGGTGAACCTGCCGTTCTTCTCCGGCATGACGTTCCTGATCGCCGTACCGACGGGGGTGAAGTTCTTCAACTGGATCGGCACGATGTGGGGCGGATCCTTGTCGTTCGACACCCCGATGCTGTGGTCCATCGGGTTCCTGGTGACATTCCTGTTCGGCGGCCTGACCGGCATCATCCTGGCCAGCCCGCCTCTGGACTTCCACGTCTCCGACTCGTACTTCGTGGTGGCGCACTTCCACTACGTCGTGTTCGGCACCGTGGTGTTCGCGATGTTCGCGGGCTTCTACTTCTGGTGGCCGAAGATGACCGGGAAGATGCTCGACGAGCGGCTCGGCAAGGCGCACTTCTGGCTGCTGTTCATCGGCTTCCACACCACCTTCCTGGTGCAGCACTGGCTGGGCGTGGAGGGCATGCCGCGGCGCTACGCCGACTACCTGCCGTCCGACGGGTTCACCACGCTGAACCAGATCTCCACGGTCGGCGCGTTCCTGCTCGGCGCCTCGACGCTGCCGTTCCTGCTGAACGTGTACAAGTCCGCGCGCAGCCCGATGGTCGGCATCGACGACCCGTGGGGCTGGGGCCGCTCGCTGGAGTGGGCCACCTCCAGCCCGCCGCCGCGGCACAACTTCGTCTCCATCCCGCGGATCCGGTCGGAGTCGCCGGCCTTCGACCTGCACCACCCGGAGGTGGCCGCGCTGGAGATGGCCGAGAACGACCGGCTGGGCCGGGAGGAGTCGCTGGTCGACGCCCCCTCGGTCGAGGGCCGCAGCGAGCACCTCGGCCTCGACCGTGACGACACGAAGGGTGACACCGACCGATGAAGGCCGAAGCCTGGATCTTCGCGATCTGCACGCTGTTCTTCGTGGTGGTCGCGCCGGCGTACTGGTTCATCACCTACGACCCCACGGGGACGTCCGCGCTGGTGATGACCACGCTGCTCGCGGCGCTGGTGACCTTCTACCTGGGCGTGCACGCCCGCCGGATGGGACCGGGCGGCGGCCGTCCCGAGGACCGCAAGGACGCCGAGATCTCCGAAGGGGCCGGTGAGCTGGGCTTCTTCCCGCCGTACAGCTGGTGGCCGCTGTGGTGCGGCGCCACGCTCGGCCTGTGCGTGTTCGGGATCGCGATGGAGGCCTGGTGGCTGTTGATCATCGGCACCGGGCTCGGCGCGGTCGCGGTCTGCGGCTGGATCTACGAGTACTACGTGGGCGAGCACGCGCACTGACGGACGGAAATGTCCGGTAGCCGGGCGTTCGCCGCTGGCGGGTACCCGCCGTTCGTGACATCGTGACCGTCACCACGGCCGGACGAGTCGGCTGTGGTGGGTGACGATTGTTAGGCTTGGGACGATTGTTTGGCTGATCGAGGGGATCCCATGTCCGCACGTCACGGTGGCGCACTGCGCTCCCGGGCGCACCGTCGTACCGCCGCTCTGGCCGGCTTCGCCGCGCTGAGCCTGGCGGTGGCCGGCTGCTCGGGGGACAACAGCGCTGCGCCGCGCCCGAAGACCAACGGCGAGCCGGTGGCCGCGTCCAGCGCGCCTCCCACGCCAGAGGTCCAGGTGAGGACCAACGTGCAGGGCGCGGCGGTCAAGGTCGACAAGACCGTGAAGGTCTCCGCCACCGACGGCCGCCTCGAGAAGGTCACGGTGAAGGCCAAGGGCGCGAAGCTGCCCGGCAAGCTGTCCGCCGACAGGTCCACGTGGACCTCCACCGGCACCCTGGAGCCGGGCCTGCGCTACAAGGTGACCGCCGCGGCGGTCGACGGCGACGGGCTGTCCGCGACCCGGCGCAGCTCGTTCCACACCCAGGACCTCACCCTCGACCAGCAGACCTTCCCGAGCTTCGTGCCGGTCCAGGGCCAGACCGTGGGCGTGGGCATGCCGGTGATCGTCCGCTTCGACGTCGCGGTCACCGACAAGGCCCGTATCGAGAAGCACCTCAAGGTCACCAACACCGCGGGCCAGAAGGGCTCGTGGCACTGGATCAGCGACAACGAGGTGCACTGGCGCCCGGTGCACTACTGGCAGCCGGGAACCGACGTCACCGTCACCGCCGACATCAACAGCGTGCCCGCCGGCAACGGCGTGTTCGGCCAGCTCGACCGCACGTCGACGTTCCACGTCGGCGACGCCATGGTCAGCCGGGTCAACGCGCAGTCGCACCAGATGAAGGTGTTCCGCAACGGCAACCTGATCCGCACCATCCCGATCACCACCGGCAAGCCCGGGTTCACCACCCGCTCCGGCACCAAGGTGATCATCGAGAAGTTCCCCAAGAAGCGGATGAACTCCGAGACCGTCGGCATCGCCCGCAACAGCTCCGAGGGCTACGACATCGACGACGTCCGCTGGGCGATGCGGGTCACCTACAGCGGTGAGTTCCTGCACGCAGCTCCGTGGTCGGTCGGCTCCCAGGGCCACGACAACGTCAGCCACGGCTGCACCGGCATGAGCACGTCCAACGCCGCCTGGCTCTACGGCATCAGCAAGATCGGCGACGTCGTCGAGTACACCGGCACCAACCGGCCGATGACGCTGACCAACGGCTACGGCGACTGGAACGAGAGCTTCGACACCTGGCGGCAGGGCTCCGCGCTCGGCTGAGCCCCGCCACCGGCGGGTCGGCCGTTCGGTCGGACTTCCGTCGTTCCGGCCCCGCGGGCGGCCGCCGCAGTTAGCGTGTGCCGGTGCCAGTGAAGAACCTTGCCGCGTCGATCGGGCGATCGGTGGGCCGACGGCCGCTCGGGTGGTGGGTCGCCACCCGGTTGGCGGCGTTCCTGCTCCTCGCTCTCCATGAGGCCAACGCCGGCGTCTTCGGCGATGTCAACTACTTCTACGACTCGTTCGAGCACCTGTCCGCCCACGGGTTCGGCGACACCCTCAACGAGTACCCGCTGCCGATGGTCCTGGCTGCCGGCGGCATCTGGGTGGTCGGGCGCCTGCTGGGCGGGCCGACGTCGTACAGCCTGCTCGTGATGGTCGTCGGGCTCACCGTCGACGCGCTGTACACCCGCGCGTTGCTGCGCCGCCAGGCGGGGGAGGGGCACGGCGGGGCGGTTGCCTGGATCCTCGCGGTGCCGGCACTGGGCGGCATCACCCTGGTCCGGTTCGACCTGCTGGTGGGCGTCCTCGTCGGCGTTGCGGTCCTGCTCTGCGCGGTGCGGCCGCTGCTCGCCACCGTGCTGGTCTCCCTCGCCACTGCATTGAAGCTGTGGCCGGTGCTGCTGCTCCCGCAGTTCGTGCTGGCCGGGCGCCGCACGTGGACGGCGCTGGTCGCTGTGGCGGTGGTCGGGCTCGGCTCGTTGGTCACGATCACGGTGCTGGCCGGCCCGGAGCGGATCTTCAGCCCGCTCGAGTACCAGAGCGACCGCGGTCTCCAGGTCGAGTCCGTCTTCGCGGCTCCGCTGATGGTCGCGTTCGCCACCGGTGGGCACGGCTGGCACGTGGCGTTCGCGGACTCGCGGTCCTACGAGGTGAGCGGTTCCGGGGACACCCTCCTGCTCGCGCTCAGCACGCTCGCCACCGTGATGCTGGCCTGCGGTTTCGCCGTGCTCTCCCTGCGGCTGCTGCGTATGCGCGGTCGCATCGGGACCGAGGCGATCGTCTGGTGCGCTCTCGCGACCACCACCGGCTTCACCGTCACGAGCAAGGTGCTCAGCCCGCAGTACCTGATCTGGCTGTTCCCGGTGGCCGCGGCTGGGCTCGCGCTGCTGCCCACCCGCACGTTGCGGATGTGGACCGGCTGGTTGGTCGGGGTGGCCGCCGCGACCCACGTGCTCTACCCGTGGCTGTACCGCGGACTGGTGCTGCAGGTGTCCGAGACGCCCGTCGCGGTGCTGCTGCTGGTGGCGCGCGACGCCGTCCTGGTCTGGCTGTTCGTGGTCGCCGCCCGTCAGGCGTGGCGGGCCACGAGCCGACAGCACGACCGCGAGGCGGTCGCGGTCGGCGGCTGAGCCGGCCCGTGAACCGACGGGGCCCGCGACCGAATCGGTCGCGGGCCTCGTG
>JABFXA010000086.1 GCA_013361955.1 Nocardioidaceae bacterium | reverse complement strand
CTCCAGCAGCGGGGCCAGCGCGACGGCGGCGAGCAGGAAGAGGGCGGCCAGCAGGCCGAGCGCGGGCGTGCGGCCGTCGGCGGCGACGTGCCCGCCCACCCCGGAGACGAGGAGGACGGCGGCGAGCGTCAGCGCGCGCACCCAGCGCAGCACCTCGGTCATCGCTCCCACCTCTCCGAACGGCAGTCGTTCGCCCCGCGAGTCAGGGTGCGATTCCCACCTTGGGCAAACCTGGGAGAAGCAACAACGCGGACCAGTCCACCGGGACCCGGTCCTGGCTACACCTGGCGGATCGGGGCCCCGTCGAGCCAGGCCACGATGTCCTCGACCACGCCCTCGAAGAACACCCGGTAGGTGCGGTCGGTGACGTAGCCGATGTGCGGGGTGAGCAGGGTGTTCGGTGCGGTCCGCAGCGGATGGTCGACGGGCAGCGGCTCCTCGTCGTACACGTCCAGGCCGGCGCCGCCGAGGCGCCCGCCGTGCAGCGCGTCGAGCAGCGCGGCCTCGTCGACGACCGGGCCGCGGGAGGTGTTCACCAGCAGCGCCGTCGGCTTCATCAGGGCGAGCTCGCGGGCGCCGATCAGGCCGCGGGTGCCGTCGTTGAGCGGCACGTGCACGCTCAGCACGTCCGACTCGGCGAGCAGCGTGTCCAGGGGGACGGCGTGCGCCCCCGCCGCGGCCGCTCGCTCCTCGGTGAGGCTCGGGCTCCAGGCCAGCACCCGCATCCCGAACGCCGCGCCGACCCGGGCGGCGTGCGACCCGATCCGGCCGAGGCCGACCAGCCCGAGCGTGGCTCCGGCCAGGTCGGTGCCGACCGTGGTCTGCCAGCCGCCGCCGTTGACGTTGCCGTGCTCGGTGACCAGGTGCCGGGCCAGCCCGAGGACCAGCGCCCAGGTCAGCTCGCCGGGCGCGTCCACCGGGCTGTCGGTGGTGCACACCGGGATGCCCCGGGCGCGGGCCGCCTCGACGTCGAGCACCGTGTTGCGGCGGCCGGTCGAGACCAGCAGCCGCAGCTCGGGCAGCCCGTTGACCACCTCCGCCGGGAACGGCGTGCGCTCGCGCATCAGCACCACCACGTCGTACGGCGCGAGCCGCTCGACCAGCGCGGCGGGGTCCGTGACGTGGTCGCGGAACACGTCGACCTCCGCCCGCGCCAGCACCGGCGACCAGTCCGCCATCTCCAGCGCGACGCCTTGGTAGTCGTCCAGCACCGCGATCCTCATCGGCCCGCTCCTGTCCTCACGAGAAGGTCACCCGGGTCACCACGATCGGGTGGTCACTGGTGCCGTCGCGGCGCGGCGTGCGGTCCCGCACGAAGCGGGAGAACGTGAACCCGCCCCGCCCGAAGATCCAGTCGATCCCGGCGTCCGTGGGCGGTCGGCAGCGATCGCCACCCCGCCCGGCGTCCGCGGCCACCATCAGCCGCCCGGTGGTCAGCGCGCAGTAGACGTCGCGCCTGTCGTTCATGTCACCGGTCAGGAACACCGGGACCCGGGTCCGGGCCAGCTGCCGCATCAGCGCCACCTCGCGGCGGACGGCGGCGGCGCGGAACTCCGGCTGCTTGCCGAACCGGCGCGTGTCCGCGGGGTTGTGCACGTTGACGAAGTACATCTCCCGACCGGACACCCGGTCGCGCAGCCGCACGATCGGCATCGACCGGGGGTGCCCGCCGAAGTACGGCACGCCGAAGGTGCGCGCGGACACCAGCTGCCAGCGGTCGCGGCGCCAGGCGATCGCGTTCTCGGTGTCGCCGCGCGCGGAGAAGGTCGCCCAGGTCCCGCCGGCCCGCGCCCGGAACGCCCGGAACTGCGAGCCCTGGAACTCCTGCAGCCCCACCACGTCGACCCGGTGTCGGTCCAGAAGCCGGATCGCGGCCGGCGTCCGCGCGGCGCCCGACGCGAGCTGCGGGAGCTTGCCGGTTCGGGTGGTGTGGCTCGCGCCGAGGGTGTTGAACGACGCCAGCGTGAAGGAGCGGCCGTCCACGCCCGGTGCAGGGCCGGGCGGGGAGGTCGAGGGGCTCGGCGTGGCGGTGGGTGGCGTGGTGGTCGGCGTGGTCGTCGGCGTCGGGCTCGGGGCCGGCGTCCGGGGCGGGGGCGACGCGCTGGGCGGGCCGGGGCGTACCGCGACCGCGACGGCCACGACGGCGACGAGCACCGTCACCAGCACCAGGACCGCGACCAGGGCGCGTCGGCGGCGGGTCGTCGGCACCGGGCCATCATGCCTCAGCCGGTCTGGTCGGCCCGCGCCGACTTTCGCGGGAACCCTTGAGTCCGCTGCCGGCGCCGCCGATCACACCTGTAGATCTCGGAACGGAGAGAGCCATGATCGTGACGCATCCCGTGGACACCGCCATCCCGGAGCTCAAGGAGGGCTACGACGACGTCGTCGCCTTCGCCGACTTCTGCCACTTCCTCTGCGAGGGGGCCACCCGCGACCAGGCCCAGACGCTGGTCGACGACGCCCGGGCGCTGCTCGAGACCGTCCGCGCCCGCCTCGTCGCCGAGGCGTGAGCCGGGGGCTAGTCCAGAGAGGCGATTGACCGGGCGGCACCCGCCCGGAAGCGTGGAGCCGGTGGAGACCCCTGCCCACGAGTCCACCGTCGGCCGCTTCGCCCGCTTCGCGTCGGGGCGGGCCACGAAGTGGGGCATCCTCGTGTTCTGGCTGCTCGTCGTCGGGGTCGCGTTCGTGCCCGCCGGCAAGCTGACCGACGTCCAGGAGAACGACGCGGGCGCCTGGCTGCCCAGCGACGCGGAGTCCACCCGCGTGCTGCACGACATGAACGCGTTCCAGCCCAGCGACGACCTGCCCGCGGTCGTGGTCTACGAGCGCCCGGGCGGCGTCACCCCGGCGGACGTCGCCGCGGTCCGCGACCAGATGCAGCAGTTCGACACCGTCGTCCACGTGGACCGGCGCTCGGTCGGCCCGATCCCGTCGCGGGACCGCGAGGCGCTGCAGGTGCTGGTGCCGGTGAACGCGCAGGGCGGCTGGCTGGACATCGGCGGAGCCGTGGACACCATGCGCGGGATCGCCGGGGACGGCACGCCCGACGGGCTGAGCGTGCACTTCTCCGGGCCGGCCGGGTTCGCGGCCGACTCCTCCGAGGCGTTCGAGGGCATCGACGGCAAGCTGCTGTACTCCGCCGCCGCCGTGGTCATCGTGATCCTGCTGCTCACCTACCGGAGCCCGCTGCTGTGGCTGCTGCCGGTGGTCTCCGCCGGCGTCGCGCTGTTCGTCGCCGAGGGCGTCGTGTACGTGCTCGCCACCCAGGCCGGCCTGACCGTCAACGCGCAGAGCGCCGGCATCCTCACGGTGCTCGTCTTCGGCGCCGGGACCGACTACGCGCTGCTGCTGGTCGCCCGGTACCGCGAGGAGCTGCGCCGGCACGCCGACCGGCACGAGGCGATGGCGTTCGCGCTGCACCGCGCCGGACCCGCGATCGTGGCCAGCGGCTCGACGGTGATCGCCGGGATGCTCTGCCTGCTGTTCGCGAGCATGAGCTCCACCCAGGGCCTCGGCCCGGTCGCCGCGGTCGGCGTCGCGGTAGCGCTCGCGGTGATGCTCACCCTGCTCCCCGCGCTGCTGGTGATCTTCGGGCGCTGGTTCTTCTGGCCGGTACGGCCCTCCTACGGGTCGGCGGACCACACCGAGACCGGCGTGTGGGCGCGGGTCGGCCGCCGGATCGCCGTACGACCGCGGGTCACGTGGGTGGCCACCGCCCTCGCGCTCGGCGTGGCCTGCCTCGGGCTGACCCAGCTCGACGCGGTCGGCCTGCAGAACAAGGACTCCTTCTACGGCACCCCCGACTCGGTGGTCGGCGAGGAGATCCTCTCCGCGCACTACCCGGCGGGGGCCGGGCAGCCGGTGGTGGTGATCTCGGACGCCGACGAGTCCGGCCGGGTGCGGATCGCGCTCGACGAGACCGAGGGCATCGACGGGGTGACCCGGCCGGTGGTGCGCGGCGACCGGGCGTTCCTGCAGGGCACGCTCGCCGACCCGCCGGACACCCAGGCCGCGCGGGACACCGTCGACCGGGCCCGGGCCGCCGTGCACGCGGTGCCCGACGCGAACGCCGAGGTCGGCGGCGGCACCGCGATCGCGCTGGACACGCTGCGCGCCTCCGACGCCGACAACCGGCTGATCATCCCCGTGGTGCTCGGCGTCGTGCTGCTGATCCTGGTGCTGCTGCTGCGCGCCCTCGTCGCCCCGCTGCTGCTGGTCGCGACCGTGGTGCTGTCGTTCGGCGCCGCGCTGGGGATCAGTGCCGTGGTGTTCAAGAACGTCTTCGGCTTCGCCGGCGCGGACACGTCCCTGCCGTTGTTCGTGTTCGTGTTCCTGGTGGCGCTCGGCATCGACTACAACATCTTCCTGATGACCCGGGTGCACGAGGAGGCCAAGGTCGTCGGCACCCGGCAGGGCGCGCTGACCGGGCTGGCCGCGACCGGCGGCGTGATCACGTCGGCGGGCCTGGTGCTGGCCGGAACGTTCGCGGTGCTGGCCACGCTGCCGGTGGTGGTGTTCGCCGAGATCGGCATCGCCGTGGCGCTCGGCGTCCTGCTCGACACGATCGTGGTCCGCGCCGTGCTGGTCACCGCCCTGAACCTCGACGTCGGCCGGCACATGTGGTGGCCGAGCGCGCTGGCCCGCTCCGACGTACCGATGCAGCCGGGGCGCTCCGACGAGGACACCGCCACCACCCACGTCCCCGCCTGACGCCGAGGCGTCTTGTCTTGACGCTCAGGGCGTCAACCGGGGGGTGAAGCGCCAGACGATGGTGCGGCGGAAGGTGTCGCCGGGGGCGAGCAGCACCGACCCGAACGCCGGGTGGTGCGGGGTGTCGGGGAAGTCCTGCGGCTCGAGGGCGAGACCGTCGCCCTGCCGGTAGACCCGGCCGCCGGTGCCGACGTCGGAGCCGTCGAGGAAGTTGCCGGAGTAGACCTGCAGGCCGGGGGCGTCGCTGGTCAGGGTCATCGCCAGGTCGGAGGTCTCGACGGTGGCGATGTCGCGCAGCCCCTCGCCGTCGAGCACGAAGTTGTGGTCGAGGCCGCGGGCGGCGAGCACCTGCGGGTGGTCGGCGCGTACGACGTCCCCGACCCGGACCGGACGGCGCAGGTCGAACGGCGTGCCGTCGACGTCGAGGAACGCACCGGTGGGCACGAGCTCGGGCGTGCTCTCCGTGATCCGCGAGGCCCGCACCGACAGCCGGTGGTCGTCGACAGGGCCGGCCCCCTCGCCGTCGAGGTTGAGGTAGCTGTGGTTGGTCAGGCTGACCGGCGTCGGCGCGTCGGTGACCGCGGTGAGGTCGATGCGCACCTCGTCGCCCACGACCGTGTACGTCGCGGTCGCCCGCACGTTGCCCGGGAAGCCCTGGTCACCCGACGGGCTCTCCAGCGACAGCACCAGCTCGTCGCGGGTCGCCGACCCGACCGTCCAGGTGCGCGCGTGGAACCCGCCCGAGCCGCCGTGCAGCGTGTGGTCGCCGTCGTTCACGTCGAGCGTGTACGTCGTCCCGTCGACGTCGATGCACCCGCCGGCCAGCCGGTTCGCGACCCGGCCGATCGTCGCGCCGTGGTACGCCGAGCCGGCGGCGTACTCCTCGAGCGTGCGGTGCCCCAGCACCACGTTGCGGGGGCCGGTGGCTGTCGGCACCCACAGCCGGTGCACGGCGGCACCCAGCTCGAGCACCTCGAGGTGCAGCCCGTCCGCCGGGCCGACGACGTGCGTGTCCATCGGGGGCGAGTCTGGCAGAGCCGCTGCGATGAGAGGGTGGGTGGATGGACTCGCGCACCCTCGGACGCACCGGCCGGACCGTCTCCGTCGTCGGCCTCGGCACCTGGCAGCTCGGCGCCGACTGGGGTGACGTGCTCGAAGCGGACGCGCTCGCGGTGCTGGACGCCGCGGTCGAGGAGGGCGTGACGCTCTTCGACACCGCCGACGTCTACGGCGACGGCCGCAGCGAGCAGCTGATCGGCCGGTTCCTCCGCGAGCATCCCGACGCCGGCGTCACGGTGGCCACCAAGATGGGCCGGCGCGCCGAGCAGGTGCCGGAGAACTACGTCCTCGACAACTTCCGCACCTGGACCGAGCGGTCGCGCCGCAACCTCGGCGTGGACACCCTCGACCTGGTGCAGCTGCACTGCCCGCCGACCTCGGTGTACACCGACGACGAGCTGTACGACGCCCTCGACACCCTGGTCGACGACGGCGCGATCGCGGCGTACGGCGTCAGCGTGGAGAAGGCCGAGGAGGCGCTCGCCGCGATCGCCCGCCCGCACGTCGCCACCGTGCAGATCATCGCCAACGCGTTCCGGATCCGGCCGGTCGACGAGGTTTTCCCCGCGGCCGCCGACGCCGGCGTCGGGATCGTCGTGCGGGTGCCGCTCGCATCCGGCCTGCTGTCCGGGAAGTACGACGAGCGCACCACGTTCGCCGCCGACGACCACCGCTCCTACAACCGCGACGGCAGCGCCTTCGACGTCGGCGAGACGTTCTCCGGCGTCGACTACGCGACCGGGCTGACCGCCGCGCGGGAGTTCTCCGACCTGGTCCGCCGCGAGGCGCCCGAGGGCACCACCCCGGCCCAGGCGGCGGTCGCGTGGCTGGCGCAGCAGCCCGCGGTCTCCACGGTCATCCCCGGCGCGCGCAGCGTCGAGCAGGCCCGCGCCAATGCCGCCGCCGGCCGGGTGCCGCCACTCGGTGACGCCTTCGACGCCGGGGTCCGCGGCATCTACGACACGCACCTGCGGGACGCGATCCACCCGCGCTGGTAGCCGACAACGTTGTCCGAAACACGCTGGGTTTCCGGGCAGCACCCGGGCATTCCCGGCGCGCGAAACGGGCATGTGACGCGGGCCACGCCCTTGGATCGGTCCAATAGCCGGTCACGGCGCTTGTGAGTACATTCACCAGCACTCCCGGCCGCGCCTGGGCGTTACTCCGACGTACGTTGGGCGCATCGGGCACCGCAACGGGGCGGCCACAACACCACACACTCCACGACCCACCCCGGCACCAGGCACCGGTGCCCCAGGTGGCAGCGCGAGAGGAAGCGGCAGGCATGAGCACCGACACCACGTCCGTCGACAGGTCCGTCACCGACACCCCGCCCACCAGCCACCAGGGCATCCTGTCCTGGGTCCGCGAGGTGGCCGAGCTGACCCAGCCCGACCGGGTGCACTGGTGCACCGGCTCCGACGAGGAGTGGACCGAGCTCACCGACGCCCTGGTCGCCACCGGCACCTTCACCCGGCTCGACCCGGCCAAGAAGCCGAACTCCTTCCACGCCGCCTCCGACCCCACCGACGTCGCGCGCGTCGAGGACCGCACCTTCATCTGCAGCCGCGAGGAGAAGGACGCCGGGCCCACCAACAACTGGATGGACCCGGACGAGATGAAGGCGATCATGACCGACCTGTACCGCGGGTGCATGCGCGGCCGGACCATGTACGTCGTCCCGTTCGTGATGGGCCACCTCGACGCCGAGAAGCCGATGTTCGGCGTGGAGATCACCGACTCCGCGTACGTCGTCGCGTCGATGCGCGTGATGGCGCGCATGGGCACCCACGTGCTGCGCCGCATGGAGGAGCTCGACGCGCCGTACGTGCCGGCGATGCACTCGGTCGGCATGCCGCTCGAGCCGGGCCAGCAGGACGTCGCCTGGCCCTGCAACGACACCAAGTACATCGTGCAGTTCCCCGAGGAGCGCGCGATCTGGTCCTACGGCTCCGGCTACGGCGGCAACGCGCTGCTCGGCAAGAAGTGCTACGCGCTGCGCATCGCCAGCGTGATGGCCCGCGACGAGGGCTGGCTCGCCGAGCACATGCTGATCCTCAAGCTGACCACCCCCGAGGGCGTGGTCAAGTACGTCGCCGCGGCGTTCCCGAGCGCCTGCGGCAAGACCAACCTCGCGATGCTCGCGCCGACGATCCCCGGCTGGAAGGTCGAGACGCTCGGCGACGACATCGCGTGGATGCGCGTCGGCGACGACGGCCGGCTCTACGCGGTCAACCCGGAGTACGGCTTCTTCGGCGTCGCGCCCGGCACCAACGAGCACACCAACCCGAACGCCATGCGCACCATCAACATCGGCAACTCGGTGTTCACCAACGTCGCGCTCACCGACGACGGCGACGTGTGGTGGGAGGGCATGGAGAACGAGCCCGCGCACGCCACGTCCTGGAAGGGCCAGGACTGGACGCCCGACAGCGACGAGCTGTCCAGCCACCCGAACAGCCGGTACTGCACGCCGATCAAGCAGTGCCCGATCCTGGCGCCGGAGTACGACGACCCGAAGGGCGTGCCGATCGACGCGATCCTGTTCGGCGGTCGCCGCAAGACCACGATCCCGCTGGTGACCGAGGCCCGCGACTGGACCCACGGCACGTTCATGGGCGCCACGCTGAGCTCGGAGACCACCGCGGCGGCGACCGGCCAGGTCGGCGTCGTGCGCCGCGACCCGATGGCGATGCTGCCGTTCATCGGCTACCACGCCGGCGACTACTTCAACCACTGGATCACGGTCGGCAAGGAGAACGACGCCGCCAAGCTGCCGCGGATCTTCTACGTCAACTGGTTCCGCCGCGACGACGAGGGCGGCTTCCTGTGGCCCGGCTTCGGCGAGAACAGCCGGGTGCTGAAGTGGGTCGTCGAGCGCATCGACGGCCAGGCCGAGGCGGTCGAGACCCCGATCGGGCACGTGCCCGCGCCCGACGCGCTCGACACCGAGGGCCTGGACATGAGCCGCGAGGACCTCGAGGCCGCGCTCGCCGTCGACGTCGAGGAGTGGCAGGCCGAGCTGCCGCAGATCACCGAGTGGTTCGAGAAGTTCGGCGAGCAGCTCCCGGCCGTGCTGTGGACCGAGCTCGACGGGCTCCGGGCGCGCCTCGGGGCCTGACCACGGCGACCACCCGGTCACCACCACACATCGATGCCGGCCCCGTCCCACCCGGGACGGGGCCGTCGACGTGTTCCGCGCTGCGGCATACTGTCGCGAGTGCGGGGGACCACGGCCGATGGGAGGGGATGTGCCGCGCACCAGCTACGGGCCTGAGGAACGCAAGCTCCTCGAGACGGCCGCCGCCGCGCTCTACGGCGATGCGGTCACCCACGGTTCCCTGCGCGCCGACGACCCACGGCTCTCCGACGACACCGACTTCAAGCCCGCGCTCGACCTGCTCGTCGACATCGGCCTGCTGCGCCACGACGACCAGCGCTCCGTGTACGTCCCGGTCGACCCCGCCTCGGTGCAGTCCCAGGTCGTCGTACCCCTCGGTGTGCAGGGTGCCGAGATGCTCGCCGAGTCGTCGCGCTGGGCCGACGCGTTCAGCGACCTCGGCCAGGTCTTCCGCACCTCTCCGCAGGCGGCGGTCAGCCCGATCACCGAGATCCACGGTCTCGACAAGATCAACTCCTTCATCCGCGCGATCGTGAACGACTCGCGCCAGGAGCTGCTCACCGCGCAGCCCAACGGCCGCCGGCCGGCGCCGATCCTCGCCGAGGCCGAGAACCGCGACCTGCGCGCCCTCGAGCGCGGCGTCGCGATGCGCACGCTCTACCAGCACTCCGCCCGGCACAGCCCGGCCACCCGCGAGTACGTCGCCGACATCGTCGCCCTCGGCGCCGAGGTGCGCACGCTCGACGAGTTCTTCCGCCGGCTGATCGTCATCGACCGCCAGGTCGCGATCGTGCCCGCGTCCGACAACCACCACGTGGCCATCGCCATCCACGACAAGTCCCTGATCGCGTACCTCGTCGACATCTTCGAGCGGTCCTGGGAACGCGCCCAGCCGTTCAACCTCAGCGGCAACCAGGTCGAGCGCAGCATCGCCGCCGACGTCCGGGCGATGACCATCCGGCTGCTCGTCGAGGGGCACAGCGACCCGGCCAGCGCCAAGCGCCTCGGCGTCAGCACCCGCACGTACGCCGGCTACATCGCCGCCCTCAAGGACGAGTACGGCGTGCAGACCCGCTTCCAGCTCGGCTACGCCATGGGCGCCGACCCGCAGGGCCGCCGCGGCACCCCCGAGGACCCCGTCACCGGCATCGAGCCGTTGGACGATGTGTTTGATGATTGAGCGCCCCCCTACGACCTGGTTTCGAGGCTCGCGGTAGCCCGCTCGCACCTCAACCAGCGGTGGTGCAGTCCCCGCTCGCACCTCAACCAGCTGTGGGTTGCGACGCCGAGCGGTGGGAGTGTCGTCCGCCGCCGATCGGCGATGCAGGGAGAAAGCCCGCGAGGCGGAGGAGCGAAGCGGGGGAGGCTCGCGGGCGTCGACCGAAGAGCCGGTCTCCGAGGCGGCGGACAAGGCGAGGCGGAGCCGCGCCCAGTGGGCCGCCGCCGATCGGCGATGCAGGGAGAAAGCCCGCGAGGCGGAGGAGCGAAGCGGGGGAGGCTCGCGGGCGTCGACCGAAGAGCCGG
>JABFXA010000042.1 GCA_013361955.1 Nocardioidaceae bacterium | reverse complement strand
GAGGAGGCCGCCGCACACCTGGCGGCGGCCCGCGCCGAGGCCGACGACCTGCGCTCGCGGGCCCGCCGGCACCTCGAGGACGCACAGGAGGAAGTACGCCGGCTGAACCGCCGTCGCGAGGAGATCACCAGGGAGCTCGGGGACCTCTCCGGCGTGATCCAGGCACTGGCGGTACCCGGTGAGCGGGGGGACGAGGGACCCGAGCACAATCACGATGGCCGCCCGGCCCAGGAACCCGAGGAACCCCAAGAAATGGACGTCTCGTCATGACCGAACCCACGCCAGACTTCCGGATGGTTCTGCGCGGCTACGACCCGGGGCAGGTCGACGCTCGCGTACGCGAGCTCGAGGAGGCCGCCGGTGCCGCCCGCCAGGAGCTCGACCGGCTCACCGAGCAGGTTCGCGCCCTCGAGTCCCAGCGCGACGAGGCGCCGGCGGCGGTGTCCGACGAGCCGCAGGCGCCGCCGACGTTCGAGCACCTCGGCGCCCGGGTCGGCCAGATCCTCAGCCTCGCCGAGGAGGAGGCCGAGGAGATCCGTCAGCGGGTCCTCACCGAGATGCAGGACCAGCGCGACCAGGTCTCCGAGACCGTCGGGCGGCTGCGCGGCGAGGCGGACCGCTACGCCGAGCAGCGGCGCAGCGACGCCGACACCGAGGCGGCCCGGGTCCTCGAGGACGCCCGCCGGACGGCCGACGACCGGCTCGACGCCGCCGACCGTGACGCGTCGGCCCGGCTGCAGGAGGCGGAGGCGGTCTACGAGGACCAGCGCGCCAAGGCCGCCAAGGCCGCCGCCGACTTCGAGACCACGCTGGCCGCCCGCCGCCAGGGCGCCGAAGACGAGTTCACCGCGAAGATGGGCGAGTCGCAGCGCCGGCTCGACGAGCTCGAGCAGCACATCGACAAGACCCGCGCGGAGGCCGAGGCGGAGCACGCCGACGCGCTGCGCGAGGCCCGCCGGCTGGTCGAGGAGGCGCAGCAGCAGGCGACCACCATCGTCACCGACGCGAAGGCCGCCGCGGCCAAGGTGCGCGCCGACTCCGACCGCGAGCTCGCCGCCGCCACCCAGCGCCGCGACAGCATCAACGCGCAGCTCGCCAACGTCCGCCAGATGCTCGCCACCCTGACCGGCGGCGCGACCACCATCCCGGCCGACCCGTTCGAGGAGCAGAAGGACCAGAAGGCGCAGCCGGCCGCCGAGGAGGCCGCGGCCGACGAGGCGGAGGGCGAGCCGAAGAAGGGCTGAGCCCGGACCGGTTGTCGGCGCGGCTCCGTAGGCTCGGCGGCATGGTCGACCTCGCGGAGCTGCTGCCCGACGAGGACCTCCGCCGTCGCTACGGCACGCCCACGCTCGACCGCGCCTGGGAGTACGTCCGCCGTGGCCGAGTCCTCGCGAGCACCCACGAGATCGACTCCGACGGCGACCTCGACATCCGTGGCAGCGTCGCGGGGTCGACCAGTGCGCCGTACACCGTGACGGTCAGCGTCGGCCAGGACGACCACGGGCCCTGGGTGTACGGCCGCTGCAGCTGCCCGGTGCACGACGGCTGCAAGCACCTGGTCGCGCTGCTGATCACGGTGCGCGACGAGCAGGCGCGGGCCGGGCCGGACCCCGCACGCCGGTGGGAGCGGCAGCTCACCACGCTCCTTGACGAGCTCGACGAGCGCGCGGAGAAGGCCGCGTCGCCGACCACGCCCCTGGGGCTGCGGGTGGACCTCAAGGCGCCGGTCCGCGCCCGCGGGCTGGCCGGTATCCGGCCCGATCCCGAGCGCGGCACGCTGCGGCTGCGACCCGTGCGCCGCGGCACACGCGACCGGTGGGTGAAGAGCGGCATCGAGTGGACGTCGGTGCGGCACCTCGGCCGCAGCGGCGAGGTGCACCCGCCCGCTCAGGTGGTCGCGCTCAACGACCTGCTCTCCGGGCACACCAGCGCGAGCCGGCAGATCGTGTTCGGCGTGGACGGGTCGATCCCGGTCGGCGGGTTCGGCCCCGACGAGATGCGGCTGCTGCGGCGCTGCGTCGACGCCGGCGTCGCGCTGGTTCCCGGCGCCGGCCTGGCGTCGGTGGCGCTGGCCGACCCGGTCACGATGCGGCTCGACGTGCACGCGCCCGAGCGCGCCGACGCGTGGCTGCGGCTGGGCGTGAACGTCGCGGGGGAGTGGTACACCACCGCCGACCTCGAGGTGCTCGGCGAGGGCACGTCGGTGGCGCTGTGGGACACCGCCGACGCCGGCTGGGCGGTGACGCTGGCCGCGCTCACCACGCCGCTGGGCCCGCAGGTCCGCCGGCTGCTGACCGCCGGCGACGGGCTCCGGGTCCCCGCCGCCGCGCGCGAGGAGCTGGTCGTCGACTACCTCCCGCAGCTGCAGCGGCACGTCCCGCTGGTGTCGTCCGACGGCACCGTCGACGTGCCCGAGCGCCCGGAGCCGCGGCTGGTCCTCGGCGTCGACTGGGTGGCCGCCGACGAGGTCCGGGTGCGCTGGACCTGGCGCTACCTGGTGGGCCGCGACGACCGCGTCTACGACCTCTCCGAGACCCGCGGGCTGCGCGGCGTACGCCGCTCCGACGCCGAGCAGGAGCTCCTCGACGCGCTGGTGCTCGACGACGAGCAGGCCTACCACCTGTGCCGCGCGCACACCCGTGAGCTCGGGCTCGAGGACCACCAGGTGTTCCGCGGCACGCACGCGATCCTGTTCGCCGAGCAGCTGCTCCCCGGGCTGCGCGACCAGGTGGAGGTCGACGAGTCCGGCACCCGGCCTGACTACCAGGAGCTCGAGGGCACGCCGGTGATCCGGTTCACCGCGCGCGAGGACACCGACGCCGACGTCGAGGAGCGCACCGACTGGCTCGACCTCGAGGTCGAGGTCACCGTCGACGGGGTGCCGCTGGGGCTGGTGACCGTCCTGGAGGCGCTGACCAAGGGCATGGACCGGGTGATCCTGCGCAACGGCCGGCACGTGCGCATCGACCGCCCGGAGTTCGCCCGGCTCGCCGAGCTGGTCGAGGCGGCCGGCGAGCTGCACGAGCGCCGCGACGGGACCGTGCGGGTCGGGCACCGCGACCTCGGGCTGTGGGACGAGCTGGCCGAGGTGGGCATCGTCGACGCCCAGGCCGCGCAGTGGGTCGAGCGGGCCAGGGCGCTGCGCTCCCTCGACACGCTCCCCGAGGTGAGTGCCCCGGTCGGGCTCAAGGCCGAGCTGCGCGGCTACCAGCAGGCCGGGTTCCGCTGGCTGGCGTACCTGTGGGAGGCCGGGCTCGGCGGGATCCTGGCCGACGACATGGGACTCGGCAAGACGCTGCAGACGCTGGCGCTGGTGACGCACGCGCGCGAGCGCGGGGCCGACCCGTTCCTGGTCGTCGCGCCGACGAGCGTGGTGTCGACCTGGGCCGCCGAGGCCGCCCGGTTCACCCCCGACCTCGACGTCCGGGTGGTCGGCGAGTCGTCGGGCCGGCGCGGCGAGTCGGTGGCGTCGCTGACCGAGGGCGCCGACGTGGTGGTGACGTCGTACACCCTGTTCCGCCTGGAGCAGGCCGACTACGTCGCGCGGCCGTGGGGCGGGCTGGTCCTCGACGAGGCGCAGACCGTCAAGAACCACCAGGGCAAGACCCACCAGGCGGTGCGCCGCGTCGACGCGCCGTTCCGGCTCGCGCTCACCGGCACCCCCATGGAGAACCGGCTGATGGAGCTGTGGTCGCTGCTGTCGATCGTGGCGCCCGGGCTGTACCCGTGGCCGCAGCGGTTCGCCGAGCTGGTTGCGAACCCGGTCGAGAAGGAGGGCGACACCGACGTCCTCGACCGGTTCCGGCGCCGGATCCGGCCGTTCCTGCTGCGCCGGTCCAAGGAGCTGGTGGCGGCCGACCTGCCCGCCAAGCAGGAGCAGGTGCTGGAGGTGTCGCTGACCCCGCGGCACCGGCGCGTCTACGACACCCACCTGCAGCGCGAGCGGCAGAACGTCCTCGGCCTCGTCGACGACTTCGACAAGCACCGCATCGCGATCTTCCGGTCGCTCACCCGGCTGCGCCGGCTGAGCCTCGACGCGGCGCTCGTCGACGAGGCGTACGACGGCATCGGCTCGGCCAAGGTCGACGTGCTCGTCGACCACCTGCTCGAGCTCGCCGCCGAGGGGCACCGGGCGCTGGTGTTCAGCCAGTTCACGTCGTTCCTGGGGCGGGTGCGCGACCGCCTCGAGCGCGAGGGGATCGCGTCGTCGTACCTCGACGGCACGACCCGGCGCCGCGGCGACGTGGTCGAGGGCTTCCGCACCGGCGACGACCCGGTGTTCCTGATCAGCCTCAAGGCCGGTGGTGTCGGGCTGACGCTGACCGAGGCGGACTACGTCTTCGTGCTCGACCCGTGGTGGAACCCCGCCGTCGAGGCGCAGGCCGTCGACCGCGCGCACCGGATCGGCCAGGACAAGCCGGTGCTCGTCTACCGGCTGGTCGCCACCGACACCATCGAGGAGAAGGTGATGGCGCTCAAGGCCCGCAAGGCGCGGCTGTTCGCGCAGGTGGTCGAGGGCGACGCGCTCTCCGGCACCCCGCTCGACGCCGACGACGTGCGCGCGCTGCTGGAGACCTGACCCCGTCTCCCGGCCGTCAGCGCCGGACCACGCGGCTCAGCAGCGCCGCCGCGGCGACCAGGGCGACGGCGGCGACCACCACGTCGGTGCGGTACGTCGGGCCGGTGCCCCGGGTCTGCTCCGCGAGCACCGCGCCGTCGCTCTGGTGGGAGAGCGTCGAGCCGCGGGACTGGTTCGAGAGCACCGACGTCACCGACATCGACGAGCCGATCGAGAAGAACGACGCGAACGACCCGACGCTGCCCACCGACGCGAACGACCCGGTGCTGCCGACCGACAGCACCGAGTGGTCGGACGCGACGGACAGCACCGACCCGCGCGACCACAGCGACCACCGGGACTGCATGGGCGTCATCCTGCCGCACCGCGGACCGGTCGCCGGGTTGCGGGCGGGCCCCGCGGTGCGCTACCACCTGCAGGTGGCCGCGACCGGGAGCGTGCCGTCGCCGGGGCCGACCCGGCGCGGTCTGCTCGGGGCGGCGGGAGCGCTGCTGCTCTCGGCCTGCACCGGCCGGCCCGCCCCGACCGCACCCCAGCCAGGAGGGCACGCCGCCATCTTCGACCTGTCCTTCACCGAGACCCACCGCTACCGGCCGGTGCACGTGGTGGCGCCCGGCTTCGTCGCCGAGGAGCACCGCGCGCTGGGGGCGGTCCGCGACGTGACCCGCAGCGGCTCGACGCCGGCGGCCCCGTTCGCCGCCGTCGAGGTCGACCTGGTCCGCCCGGGCGGGGTGCTGGTGGCCGGGCTGTCCACCGAGGACGGCGACCGGGTGCTCGCCACCTGCCACACCGACACCGGCCTGGTCACCCTCGAGGTCCGTGCCGGCGGCCGCACCCGGACCCTGCGCCGCCGGACTGCCGACCTCGCCGGGGTGCGCACGTTCGGGTTCGCGGTCTGCGAGAACCAGGTCACCGCGCTGGTCCGCACCGGCGAGGGCTGGCGGCCGCTGGTCACCGAGCGCCGCAAGGTGGCCGCTCGCGTCGACCTGCGCGACCCGGCGACGCTGGCCCGGCACGCCTACACGTGGGGCGTGCGCTCCGGCACCGCCGAGCTCGGCGACGTCCGGGCCGGGCTGTTCGGGATGACCGGGCTGCGCGACCCGCACCTGGTGCAGCACGCCGACGGGACGCCGTACGTCGAGGACGGCAAGGCGTTCCTGACCTGGACCTGCGCGGGCCTCGGCTTCTTCCAGCAGGCGCACTGGGGGGTGTTCACGCTCGACCTGGCCGACCCGACCCGGCTGGAGCAGGTGGCGCAGCTCTACTCGCGCCGCGACGGGCTGCTGCTCGGCGACCACGCCGGCCAGCTGGTGCGCGACGGCGACCGCTGGCTGGTGGCCACGTCGTCGTGGGGCGACTTCGGGGCGCCGCGGCCGGGCGTGCACGTGCGACACCTGAGCAGCACCGCCGACCTGCTCCGCGGGGTGCACCTGCTGGAGACCGAGCGCACCGCGCTGCCCACCGACGTCGGCTCGTGGGACCCCGGCTTCACCCGGGTCGACGGGCGCTGGCGGCTCGGGTTCGTGGAGAGCCCGTCGCAGGACCCGTTCGACTTCCACCCTGCGCTGGCCGCCACCGACGCCGCCGACCCGTTCGGTGGTCTGGTCCGGGTCGGGGCCGCCACCGACCTGCACCAGTGCGAGGGCCCGGTGCTGGCCCGGGTGGGGGAGCGGTGCTGGTTCCTGGCCAGCGACGGCGACGCCCGGCACTACCCGGTGTTCGACCTCGCGATGCGCCGGGTGGGCCGCCTGGACGCGCCGTACCCGACGAACATCCCGCACCCGCAGCTGCTGCCGCACCCCGACGGCGGCTGGTGGCTGGTCACCTTCGACGGCACCCCGTTCGACCGCCGGGTGATGGGCTACGGCGGGCACGGCGACGTGGTCGTGATGAGCAACCGCTGACCTGTTCTCCCGTTTCACTCCCGCACCAGGTGTCGCCGGGCTATGGTCCCAGGGACTCACTCAACGAGATCGGGACGGTCCCCCCGCCGCCCCGTGGGAGGCTCGGAGGAATTCCGTGAGGACATCTCTTTTTGCTGCCGTCCGCAGGTTCGCGCGGATGCGTCGCCCCGCCGTTGTCTCGGTCACCGCCCTCGGTGCGCTGGTCGCCTCGACCGTCGCGTACGCCGACGGCATCGACCTGTCGCACTGGCAGGGCACCGTGACCTGGTCGAAGGTGAAGGCCGACGGTGTCTCGTTCGCCTTCATGAAGGCCACCGAGAGCAGCAACTACGTCGACCCGACGTACGCCAAGAACGTCGCGGCCGCGCAGGCCGTCGGCATCTACCACGGCGGCTACCACTTCGCCCGGCCCCAGGTCGGCACCGCGGTCGCTCAGGCGCGGTGGTTCGTGGCCAAGGCCGGACCGTTCAACACCGCGGGCACGCTGCCTCCGGTCCTCGACCTGGAGGTCACCGGCAGCCTGACCGTGGCGCAGCTGCGGACCTGGACGACCACCTGGCTGACCACGGTCGAGGAGCTCACCGGGCGCACCCCGATCATCTACACCTCGCCGTCGTTCTGGCGCAGCCACCTCGGCGACAGCACGGCGTTCCACCACTACCCGCTGTGGGTCGCGCACTGGGGCGTGAGCTCGCCGAGCGTGCCCGGCGGCTGGCCGCGGTGGACGTTCTGGCAGCGCACGGACAGCGGCACCGTGAGCGGCATCGGCGGCCGGGTGGACATGAACCGCTTCAACGGCAGCACCGCCGACCTCGCCGCGCTGGCCCTGAAGACCGGCGGCTCGACCGCCCCGGCGCCGCCCGGCCCGACGATCCCGACCGGCGCGGCCACCACGGTGAGCCTGGCCGCGTCGCGCACGACGTCGGCGATCAACGGCTCGGTGACCTTCTCGGGTGACCTCACGTCGACGCCGGCGGCGAGCCCGACCGCGCCGACGCCGAAGCCGGTGCCGGTCGCGACCCGCACCGTCACGCTGTCCGCCCGCGACGCCGGCTCGTCGACCTGGCGCACCGTGACCACCGCGACGACCAGCACCACCGGCCACTTCAACGTGTCCGTGCGGGTGCCGCGCAGCGCGACGTACCGGGTGAGCTGGCCCGGCGACAGCACGTACGCCGCGTCCCAGTCCGGGCTCGTCCCGGTGACCACCCCCGGGCGCACCGTGCAGTCGATCGACCTGCACGCGACCAAGCCGCGGGTGCGTCCGGGTGAGCAGGTGATGATCTACGGGCACGTGACCGCGGGGACCAAGGGTCTCGCCGGCCGCACCGTGCGGATCTACAAGAAGCCGCTGGTCGGCGGTCGCTGGACCCGGATCGCCACCAAGACCAGCCTCGCCCCGACCGGCTGGTACTCCACGACCGTGCGCCCGCTGCGCGGCCGGATCTACAAGGCGGTGACCCCCGGCACGCTCTGGTACGTCGGGGACACCTCGAACCAGCTCACCGTCCGGATGCGCTGACCTGACTCACCCGCCGGGAAGGCTCACCGCGGCTCCACGAGCGTGTCGGTGGGCCTGCACCGCTGACCGTGCCGGCCTGCTCGTAGGGTCGGGAGCGTCCGCCTCCCGACTCCCAGGAGCACGTCGCACCGATGAGCGCGCTGTTCACCCCGATCCGGCTGCGGGACCTCGAGGTCCGCAACCGCGTGTGGGTCTCCCCGATGTGCCAGTACTCCGCGCACCACGGTGTCCCGGACGACTGGCACCTGGTACACCTCGGCTCGTTCGCCCGCGGTGGCGCCGGCCTGGTGTTCACCGAGGCGACGGCCGTGGTGCCGGAGGGCCGGATATCGCCGGAGGACACCGGGATCTGGAACGACGAGCAGCAGGCCGCCTGGACCCGGATCGCCGCCTTCGTGCGCGACCGCGGCGCGACGCCGGGCATGCAGCTCGCGCACGCGGGGCGCAAGGCCTCGACCCGGGCGCCGTGGCTCGGCCGCGGACCGGTGCCGGACGACGCGGGGGGCTGGCGGCCGGTCGCACCCTCGGCGCTGGCCTTCCCCGGCCTGCGCGACGACCCGCGCGCCCTGGAGCACGACGAGGTGGCCGCGCTGCCCGACGCGTTCGCCGCCGCGACCCGACGTGCGGTCGAGGCCGGCTTCGAGGCGGTCGAGGTGCACGCCGCGCACGGGTACCTGCTCCACACGTTCCTCTCGCCGCTCTCGAACCGCCGCGAGGACGAGTACGGCGGCTCCTTCGAGGGCCGCACCCGGCTGCTGCTCGACGTGGTCCGCGCGGTCCGCGGCGCGCTCGGCGAGGCCCGGCCCGTCGCGGTGCGGCTCTCGGCGACGGAGTGGACGGACGGCGGCTGGACCGTCGAGGACTCGGTGAAGCTCGCGCCGCTGCTCACCGAGGCCGGCGCGGACCTCGTGGACTGCTCCAGCGGCGGCAACGTCGCGGACGCGACCATCCCGGTGGGCCCGGGCTACCAGGTCGAGCTGGCCCGCCGGGTGCGCGCCGACGGCGGCATCCGCACCGGCGCGGTCGGGATGATCACCGAGCCGGAGCAGGCCGAGCAGATCGTCGCCGACGGGTCGGCCGACGTGGTGCTGCTGGCCCGGGCGCTGCTGCGCAACCCGCACTGGGCGTTCGCCGCCGCCCACGAGCTCGGCGTCCCGGTCGGCGGCGGCGTCGACTGGCCGGACCAGTACCTGCGCGCCGTGCCGTCCTGAGCTCCGGCCGGGGTTCACCCGTCGGTCTCCGCCGGACGCGGTGGCGTCCGGCACTGCGGTCGCGGTCGGCGGCACGGACTCCACCGTCACCGTGACCCGGGCCGTGGGGGCCGAGGAGGGCCAGGCAGGTCGTCCGAACGGCCGGGTCGCCGCGACGAACCGGTCGAAGCCGGGCGAACCGGTTTGAACCCGTGTGAAAGCGGTCACGCTGGGACCTGTTCCGCAGTTCCGTGGGGGAGTCGCCGAGCAGGAGGCAGCATGCGCGACACGATCGGCTGGCTCATCGAGCAGGCCTGCCGGTTCGCGGACGCACGGGTGTGCGAGATCGCGAACCTCACCGACGACGACCGAGACCTGTCGTCCCTCGGGTGATCGGCCCGGGCGGGAGCACTCCGCCGGTGTGAGTGCACCCGCCGGGTCCGACCCGGAGCCTTCGTCCGCCAAAGTCCATAAAGTCAGTAGAGTATGCTCACAACTGACGGACCAGGGTGCCGGAGGAGGACGGATGACCGCAGCACCGACGGTGGTGGGCTACGCGCCCGGCGCCTACGACCTGTTCCACGTGGGTCACCTCACCGTGCTGCGCCAGGCGCGCCGGCACTGCGACGTGCTCGTCGCCGGGGTGGTCTCCGACGAGGTGTGCGAGCTGACCAAGGGGGTGCGCCCGTTCGTGCCGCTGGAGGAGCGGCTGGAGATCGTGCGCAGCATCGACGTCGTCGACGCGGTGCACGCCGAGACGACCGCGGACAAGCTCGACGCCTGGCATGGCGTCCGGTTCCACCGGCTGTTCAAGGGCGACGACTGGCGCGGCACCACGAAGGGCATCGCGCTCGAGCAGCGGCTCGCGGCGTACGGCGTGGAGGTCGTCTACTTCCCGTACACGATGCACACCTCCAGCACCCAGCTGCGCTCGGCGCTGACCCTCGCCGCGGCGGCGCCGGCCTGATGCCGACGACCCTGGCCACCGACGTCGACGAGGGCCTGCTGCTGCCGGCCGACGCCCGGGGCGTGGTGACGGTCGGGTTCGACGGCCGCTACGTCTGGTCGTTCCGGGCCGAGCGCGACGGCCGCCGCACCGTGCGCGGGGTCGTCGTGCCCTGGCCGGTCGCGCTGCGCCCGTACCTCGCCGGCCGCACCCGGCTCACCCTCGCCCAGCCGGACACAGGTGCGGTGCTCCTCGACTCCGAGGCGGCGATCGGGGC
>JABFXA010000191.1 GCA_013361955.1 Nocardioidaceae bacterium | reverse complement strand
CGCGACGAAGCGGGCCACCTGGTAGTAGGGGAAGTTCCACGGCATCACGCCGAGCAGCACGCCGATCGGGCGCTTCTGCACGACGGCCCGGTCGCCGGAGACCGCGGTGATCGGCTGGTCTGCGGCCAGCTCCGGTCCGTGCTGCCCGTAGTACTCGAAGATGGCCTGGCAGAACTCGACCTCCTCGACCGCCTCGCCGAGGGGCTTGCCCATCTCCTGGGTCGCGATCCGCGCGAGCTCGTCGGCGCGTTCGGCGAACAGCGCGCCGACCTTGGTGGCCACGGCCGCCCGTTCCTCGATGGTGGTCGCGCGCCAGGTCTCGAAGCCGGCGGCCGCGGCGGTGAGGGCGGCGTCGACGGCGGCGTCCGTCGCCAGGTCGAAGCGCGCCACCACCTCTCCGGTCGCCGGGTTGGTCGATGCGTACGGCGGCTGCTGGGTTGTCTCGCTCATCGGTGGCCCCTCCTGGAGTCGGTGTGGTCGGGTCAGGTGCTGCCGTGGGTGGCGGCGATGACCGCCGTCAGGCGCGCGTCGCGGGCGGCCACGAGAGCCTCGGTGCCGTCCCCGGTCTCGGCGGTCACACCCTCGACGAGCCGTCGGGCGGTCGACTCGTCCAGTCTCGGGTCCCCGAGGTCCGCCCACCAGCGGTTGAAGCTCTCGGCGTACCGCTCGCAGAACGTGGCGAGCCCGCCGTCGTCGCCGCCGAGGTGGAAGAGCAGGGTCGGCCCCATCACCGCCCAGCGCAGCCCGGGGCCGGACGACACGGCGGTGTCGATGTCGCCGACGGTGGCCACGCCCTCGTTGACGAGGTGGATCGCCTCCCGCCAGAGCGCGGCCTGCAGCCGGTTCGCCACGTGCCCCGGCACCTCGCGCCGGACCTCGATGGTGACCTTGCCGACCGACTCGTAGAAGCGGCGGGCCGCGGCGACGGCGCCGTCGGCGGTGCGGTCGTTGCCCATCACCTCGACCAGCGGGATCAGGTGCGGCGGGTTGAAGGGGTGGCCGAGCACCAGCCGCGACGGGTCGGCCCAGCCCTGCTGCAGCTCGCTGAGCGTGAGGCCCGACGCGGAGGAGGCGACGAGGGCGTCCGCGGGGAGCGCCGGCTCGATCGCGGCGTACAGCTGGTGCTTGAGCGCGACCCGCTCGGGGATGCTCTCCTGCACGAACTGGACGCCCTGCACGGCCGCGCACGGGTCGTCGACGACGACCAGGTCGCCCGTCGGCTGCTCGTCGGTGGTGAGACCGAGCCGCCGCAGCACCGGCCACGCGGACTCGACGAACGCGCGGACCCGGTCCTCCGTCGCGGGGTCCGGGTCGTGCACGGCGACCGAGAGGCCGGCGGCCAGGAACAGCGCGGTCCAGCTGCGCCCGATCAGCCCGCCACCCAGGACGGCGACGTGCCGCACCTCCGGGAACTCAGAAGGTGACACGGTCGGCTCCCTTCAGCGCGAGCCGCTCCCGGGCCTGCGCGGGGGTGGCGATCTCGAGCCCGAGGGCCTCGACGATGCCACGGATCTTGCGGACCTGCGCAGCGTTGGACGGGGTCAGCGCGCCGGGGCCGATGAACAGGCTGTCCTCCATGCCGACCCGCAGGTTGCCGCCGAGCATCGCGGCCTGCGTCGCGAACGACATCTGGTGGCGCCCGGCGGCGAGCACCGACCACTCGTAGCTGTCGCCGAAGAGCCTCTCGGCGATCGTGTGCATGTGCTGCAGGTTGTCGAGGTCCGCGCCGACCCCGCCGAGCACGCCGAAGACCATCTGCACGAAGTACGGCGGCTCGAGCCAGCCCTGGTCGATCAGCCACGCCAGGTTGTAGAGGTGTCCCAGGTCGTAGCACTCGAACTCGAAGCGGGTGCCGTGGCCCTGGCCGAGCTCCTTCACGACGTACTCGAGGTCCGCGAAGGTGTTGCGGAAGATGAAGTCGCGGGTCATCTCCAGGAACGCCGGCTCCCAGTCGTGCTTCCACTGGGAGTACTTCTCCAGCATCGGGAAGATGCCAAAGTTCAGCGAGCCGACGTTGAGCGAGGCCATCTCGGGCGAGGTGGCGACCGCCGCGCGCAGCCGCTCCTCCCGGGTCATCCCGAGCCCGCCGCCGGTGGACACGTTCAGCACCGCGTCGCAGGCACCCTTGATCGTCGGCATGAAGTCGAGGAACAGCTCCGGGCTCGGGTCGGGCCGGCCCGTCTCGGGGTCGCGGGCGTGCAGGTGCACGATGGCGGCACCCGCCTCGACCGCCTCGACGGACGCCGCGGCGATCTCGTCCGGTGTCACCGGCAGGTGCGGCGACATCGTCGGCGTGTGGATCCCGCCCGTCGGGGCGCAGGTGATGATGACCGGCTTCGGCACGGCCCGCTCCTCAGGCGGTGAGGCTGGACAGGTCGGCGGGGCGTCGGACCCAGGACCGGTAGGCGTCCAGGACCAGGCCGTGGAAGTGGTGCACCCCGTGCTCCGAGAGGCCGGAGCCGTCGCGCGCGGGGTCGAAGACGATCCGGCCCTGGTCGAAGGCCGGCGTGCGCATCCCGCGCTGCACGCTCTCCACCAGGGCGATGTCCTGCTGCTGGAGCACCTCGTCGACGTACCGCACCGACTGCAGCTCGGCCTCGTCCGGCTCGGTGCTCTCCAGGAAGAAGTCCCAGGTCTCCAGCGTCCGCTCGACCCCCGCCGGGAGCACCTGGAACACCATGAAGTTGCCGCGGCCGGGGTAGCGCAGCAGGCAGGTGTTCGGCCACAGCCACCACACCGCGTGCGTGGTCACCGAGGCGCCCGAGACGTCGTACGCCGTGTTGGCGTGCTTGCCGGCCTCCGCGAAGTGGCTGGACCAGATCCCGTGGGTGCGCACCTCGTAGGTGTCCATGTCGACGAGGTCGACGAACTCCTTGTGCGCGATGTGGCAGTGGTAGCACTCGAGGAAGTTGTCGATGACGTTCTTCCAGTTGGTCGCCACGTCGTACGTCAGCCGCTTCGCGTGGGTCAGCCGCTCGACGTCGGGCGCCCACCGGGCGATGTCCTCGGCCAGGTCGCCGGCCTGCTCCCCCAGCGGCGCCGCGGCCGGGTCCAGGTTGACGTAGACGAACCCGCCGAACTCCTCCACCTGCACCTGGTCCAGGCAGATCTCGGTCTTGTCGAACGTCTCCATCCGGTCCGCACGCCTCGCCGCCTTGAGCCGGCCGTCGAGGCCGTAGGTCCAGGCGTGGTACGGGCACACGATGTTGCGGGTCGTCCCTGACCCGGACAGCAGCTCGTGCGCCCGGTGCTTGCAGACGTTGTAGAACGCGCGCACGCCGCCGGACCGGTCCCGGACGATCGCGATCGGCATGCCGGCCACGGTCGCCGACACGTAGCTGCCCGGCTCCCGGAGCTCCTCCACGTGGCAGATCCACTGCCAGGTGCGGGCCAGGATCGCGTGCACGTCGGCGTCGAGCCACCGCTGGTCGGTGTACGCCTCCGAGCGGAGCGACATCGACTGCGCCGGGTCCTCGTGGAACCCGACCCCGACCCGCTGCACGTCTTCCACGGTGAGGGCTGTCATGAAGGGAGCGTACGAGTGACTGGACGATCGTTCAATACCCACCTGGACGGGTGTTCAGCCGTCACGGCGCGAGCGCGATCTCCTCGCAGCGCGCGATGCTCCGCCGGATCGCCGCCCGGTCCAGACCCAGCAGCGCGGTCAGCCACAGGCCGTTCTGCACGACGTCGATGTCCGCGGCCCGCTTGTCGCACTCGCGCTTCGACAGGTCGGGCCGGGCGGCCCGGACGAGTCGCGAGAGCCCGGCGCGGTACCGCTTCTGGGCCTCGGTGTTGATCTGCTCGAACTCCACGTGCGCGCGGGCCAGGGCCCACAGCTGCAGGCGCAGCGACAGGTACTCCGTGGTCAGGAACTCCGGTTCGGCCACCCGCCCGAGCGCCGTCCGCAGCCGGGCCTCGGGTTCGAGGGACGGGTCCGGCTCCACGAGCGCGATGTCCTGCTGCTCGATCCAGTGCAGCGCCGCGCGGACCAGGCTGGTCTTGTCGGCGTAGTGGTAGTTCACCAGCCCGAGCGACACCCCCGCCTCGCGCGCCACCGCCCGCATGCTCACCGCCGAGATCCCGCCCGTCCCGAGCAGCCGGACCACCGCGTCCAGGATCCGCGCCTGGCGGTCCTTCTCCGGCACCTCGGCCGCCGACGAAGCCATGCCGCACACCCTACGGAAGGCCGATGTGCGGGTACTAACACGTCGGCGGTGCGGGCCGGCGACCCGGTCCCGAGGGGACGCGTGAGGGTGTCGGGCGGCACTCCCCGACGCCGCTGGTGGGCTTCAGGTGGTCAGGTCCTCGGCCTGCGTGTACTCGCAGCTCGGACAGGCCCACACCAGCAGGGCGTCATCGGAGAACAGCACCGGACGGCGCGAGCCGTCGGCGGCCTCGGCCGCTCCGACCGAGCGGTCGATCCGCACAGAGGTGGCACAAGCGGTGCAGACGAGGACGACCTGGCTGGCGGGAGACGGCCCACGGCTCGACGACGGGGCAGGACGGCGATCGAGTGTCACAGCAACCACCTCCGCCTTCCGGCATCTCGACCTGCCGCCAGTCAGTGCGAGGCCTACTACTGCCCCCTACTTCCGGTCGAAGCGGGCCCGATCACCCTGCCTTCCGCACCGGCCGCGCTCATCGAGGCGGGCGTCTCGGGTGAGTGTGCCACGGATTGTCAGGTTGGCGGCGCCCGCTGGAGTGACGCACGGCTTGCCAGGTCGGCGTCGGGAAGAGCCTGGTTCTCGGGCTTGCATCCGGTACTCGGGTACAGGTTTACCGTGGCCTCTGAGCGAGCTTCCGTCGCACGAACACGGAGGAGGGGCGATGGTGGAGGTCGACTGGGTGGTGCCGGATGCGTGCACCCTGCCCACGGTGGAGCAGCCGCTGCGGGTGGCCGAGTTCGACGAGCTGTTCGCGAACCATCTGCAGCAAGTGGTGTGGTTCGGGGAGACGCGGGTCCGGATGACGCTGGCGCCGGCCGCGGGGTCGGAGAAGAGGTTGCCGGGCTTGGAGGCCCGGGTGCGGGACCTCGCGGCGCGTGAGTCGGCGTGCTGCTCGTTCTTCGCGTTCACGGTCGCCGCAGCGGAGGACAAGACGGTGTCGCTCGACGTCGAGGTCCCCTCGGCCCGAGTCGACGTTCTCGCGGCGTTGACGGACCGTGCGGCCGTGGTCGTGGCAGGTGCGGCGAGGGACGGGTTGTGACCGCCGAACTGCGGATGTCGTTGCGCAGCGGCGACCTGGCTCGTGCGGCGGGCGTTAACCAGCAGACGCTTCGGTACTACGAACGACGGGGGCTGCTCCCGGCACCGGATCGAACTCCGGGCGGGCATCGGCTCTACGACCCGAGTGCGGTCACGATGCTCCGCGTCATCAAGGCGGCCCAGCGCCTCGGGTTCACCCTCGACGAGGTGGCCGAGCTGCTCGAGGCCGGCCGGCACCGCCACGGCCGCCGATCCGCAGGGCTCCAGGAACGAGCGCAGCAGAAGCTCGTCGAGGTCCAGGCGCGCATCGAGGACCTCGCGGTCATCCGCGACACGCTGGTCGCCGCCCTGGATGCGGGCTGTGACGACCTGGTCGCCTGCGCCGGCACCGACTGCTGCCCACTCCCCTTCGCCGACATCGCCGGGCCCATCGGCACCGTTCAGGCCGAAGACGCTCGCTGCTCCGCCGCCGACACGGACCGACCGGTCCACCAGATCGGCCCGCGAGCGGGGGGACGATGAGCCGCACGGACCGCCACCTGCTCGGGGCGGGAGCCGCCGCCTGCGCGGTGTGCTGCGCCCCTCCGCTGCTCGGACTGCTCGGGATCGTCGGCGCAGCCGCCACCGTCGCCACCTTCGTGCTCGCCGGCGTCGTGTTCGCCGTGGTGGTCGGCGTCGCAACCGGCCTGGCCTTGCTCGCGCGTCGCAGGCCGCTGGCCGGCTCGTGCGAGCAGCCCGGCCCCGAGGACCTCCCGGATCCCGCCATCCCGCCGGCCGGATCGGCGTCCAACCGTCACCGGGCTTGAGCATCCACGAGACCACGCAGACCAGGCGTGCTCGGTCCGCGACCCACTGGTTCGTGCTGCTTCTGCTGGTGGCCACCGCGGTGTTCATCGTCGGCGTCGTCGTCGAGCGGGCCGAAGCCAACGAGCACACCGATCAGAGCGGCACCAGCCGCTGAGCCGCCCACGCCGGGCTCCGAGTCCGGCGGCGAGAGCGGGGAGTCGTCGGAGGCAGGCGAGCGGCAGCAGGCCGGTCACGCGGCGGGGACCGGCGCCACCACTGGTGTGGCCTCGGAGCCCGGTGGCCACTACAAGGTTCTCGGCGTCGACACCGAGAGCACCGGAGCGATCGCCGCCGCCGTCCAGGTCGCTGCCCTGATCGCCGCGGCCGCGTGGTGGCGCCCGAGCTCGCTCGTGCTGAGTGTCGGGCGTGGCGTTGAGTCGTCGCAGCCGAGCCGCAGACACGATGCCTGCATGATCCTGACCCGATCGGTTCTGCTGTTCGTGGTCGCCGCGATCGCCGAGGCGTCGAAGCGGCTGGGCTCTCATCCGTGCATCGACCGCGATCACAAGGAGCTGCGGCGGGTGCCGTGGACCGACGTCGACTCGGTGGGAATCGAGTTCCGGAGCTAGTGATTCGGCACGTCAACGTTCCCGGCTAGACCGCGGCCCTGTGGGCCACCGCGGCCATTGCGCGGGCGCACACATCGGGCGCAATGTCGTCACATGCCCATACCCCGCGCATAGCGGGATCTCCCAGGGCAGGTCGGGGGCTCCACATCAAGAGGCTGCCACCTCTCAGCGAGCCCCCGACCCTAGATCGGCTCACCTAGCAAGGAGGCAAACCGACCATGAGCGTGAACGTACAGCGGAAGCGGGCCAACCGTTGTCCCGATCATCCCTGGGGTACGGCTGGTCCGGACCACGAGGAGCACGGCTCCCCCATCGACACGGTGACGCTCGAGGACGGCTTGACTGCCGACGTTCTCAACATCGCGTCGTTGTGCAAGAGCCTCGCCGACGAGGCCGTCGCAGGTCACCACCACCACGCGGTCTGACGTCATGGCGGACGAGGCCATGCGGCTCTTGACTGCCGCGGCGGCGGTCATCCCCCTGTATCACCCCCCGAACCGTCGTCGCGGTCCAGAGGCGGGCGTCGTGCACCGTGTGCTCGTGTCGCGGGTACGGCGCCCGCCGCACTTCTTGGCGGACACTGTCGGTCGGATCTGGGGAGGTCCCCGCCTGCCAGATCCGGACCGTGACAGCGGTTCTGCGATGCACCGGGTGCAAGCGCGGCACCGCGGTGGTGACGAGCCGTCCCGGCGAGGGCGTGCACGCTCTTCCTGATGAGAGTCACGTCGAGCAGCAGGCGAAGAAGTGCGGCCACCGCCTGCCGTCTGGGCAACCCCACCGGCTGAACGAGGTCAGATCTGGTCGCGACCCCATGCCTTGGCGATCATCGCGTCGACGCTGAAACGACCGGCACCGATGAGCACTGCGACGAGCGCCAGCCCGGCTATCGCCACGTTCAGCTGGTACCCGGTCCCGGACGTCGTCGGGTTGAAGCCCTCGGCGCCGGTGACCGTGATGATCGCCATGACCATGTCGCCGAACAACGCCAACCCGGCGAGACGCGTGCAGAGGCCGAGCGCCATCGCGATCCCACCACCGAGCTCCGTCACGCCGGCCAGGACGGCGAAGAACTCGCCCGGCCGAAGATGCGCCCCCTGGGACATGAAGATCGCCGTCTCGTGCAGACCGTGCGGGCCGCCCGATTCCGGAAAGGCCCCGAACAGCTTGGCGGCACCGTAGTAGATGAAGATCCAGGCGAGGGCGATGCGCACCACGAGGACGGCGAGGTCCAACGCCGGCCCGGTCGATGTGGTCTCGAACAACATGCGCGCCCAGCGGGTGGGGCGGCGCTGACGCGAGGTCATGCTCACCACGGAGCCTCTGGCTGATCATTCGCCGCTCCCGATGCCTTCGGGCCGGGTGCCTTGACGGACGGGAGCGTGATGGGCTCCTTGATCGGCCGGAACGGGCCGAGCATCTGGGCGGACAAGACGCTGAGGTGGTGCGCTCGAGATCCCTGCTGCTCGACCCTCAGCGGACGCTGCGACAGCCCCGTGTTGGCCCCGACCGTCTCGGGCGTGGGAAAGATCGCACGGTGCGTGAGCTGGTCCCAGATGGTCAGCGCGAAGCCGAGGTTGACGTCCTGGGCACCGATCACCCGGTGGTGGATGCGGTGGTAGTTCGGGCTGACGAACACCCGGTCCAACGGTCCGAAGCTCAGATTGGTGTTGGAGTGGGCGAACGCGACCGCACCGCCGTAGAAGACGAGCAGCAGCGTCGGCAGCTCCCCGTTGGCGAGCAGCACCAGGGCCGGGACCACAGCCAGCAGGTACGAGACGTGGATCAGTGGATGAGTCCGGAACACCGTGAGGACGTTCATGTCCTCCTGGGAGTGATGGAGCTCGTGGAAGCGCCACAACATCCGCACCCGGTGGTTGGCCAGGTGCACCAGCCAGTTGAAGAAGTCCATCCCCACCAGGATCACGACGATCACCGCCCATCGCGGAACCACGCCGAGCTTGGGAAGGATCACCCAGGGCGCCACTTGTCGCACCACATCGGCGAACCCAAGGGTCAGCGCGGTCACCAGCGGTACGACGAGCCCGACATACAGCACGGCGAACAGCAGGTCATGCCGGTGGCCGCGAGCCACGAGCGGTCGCGACTGCGCCGGACGCACCCGCTCGGCGACCAGGAACAGCACGATCAGCGCTGACGCCGTCGGGCCGATCGTCTGGGCGCGCAGGCTCGTCATCGAGCTGGCGAACTCGGCCCCACCCCACCGGGTCGCCCAGCCGAGCCCGACCAGGAGCAGAGCCGCCGCCGGGACGAGGAGGGCCGGGACGTAGACCACAGACGAGAGCCGACGCCAGGCCCTCCGAGCAACGGCTCGGACGGCCGGGCGAGGCTTGGCCGCGTCCTGCTCCAGCACCGCGACCTCACAGGACTCCTGCACCATCTCCTGCACCACCTTCCGGACCAATCGGATCTTGCTCGGGTTGCCGGTCGCAGCGCCTGCGCCGGCGCCGTCAGAACGCCGCGCCGCCGCCCTTGGGGGCCGACGTGGAGGCGGTCGGCGACGGCGAGGACCCGCTGGGTGTCTGGTGCTTGGCAGTCGAACCGCAGCCGCTGGCGAGTGTCGCGACGGCGGCGGCTGCTGCCGCGGTCAGGATCATCCTCCGCACAAAGGTCGTTGACATGGCTACCTCGGTTCTGATGACGAGACCCCGGGACCGGTGCCTCCTAGAAAAGAACGCATCGGCTCCGACAACGGTTCACCGGGTAGTGCCCGACCCGGCGTCATCGGTGCGGCCGGGCACCGCACCCGGGCCGGCAGCGAGAACACACCCGGTGCCCCTTGGAGAAACACCGACACCACGGCTATGTCGGGATTTGAGAACCCCGGGGTGCTCAGCGCGGGCCGGCTGCCCGCAACGCGGCGATCGGCGTCCGGCTCCCCGCGCTGCGAAGGGTGAGCCGCTGTTCCTGAGCCATGGTCAGGTCGAGCAGCTGGCGAAGGAGTGCGGCCTACCCGGGCATGCGATGGGGCGAGGTGCCGGCGGTGCGCGTTCGTCGGCTCGACCTGATGGAGCGACGCATCGAGGTGCTGGAGACCGCCGTGGAACGGGGAGAGGAGATGACGTACGGCACGCCGAAGACGCACCAAACGCTGCGGTGTTGCCTGGTAGGGTGAGCTACGTCGGTTGAGGGGTGACAGATCTGGTTCGGTTGATGCTTGACACTCCCGTTTCGAAGACTAGTTCCGTTTGCTGGTTCCGGCGGCTTGCTTCTTCCTCACCTCCCCGGTGCTGGTGCGGATCACGGTCTTGACCAGTTCCTCGCCGATCCAGAACTGGAGCAGCTCGGGGGTGACGAACACGTCGCATTGCTGCCCGGCTCGGTGCACCCCGACGCTGACCTGCTGCCAGGACACGCAGACCACTCCGTTGGAGCAGACCTTGCGGGTCACCCAGCCGTCCTGGTCGCGGTCCGGGCGCCCGATGCCCAACCTCGCCGGCACCGCGCTGGGGTCCGTCGCACCCACGGGTTGTTGCTCGAACCGCACCCGCGGAGTGTCGAACTCCAGTGCCTGATGCGGTCGCTGGGTGTTGTAGTAGTCGACCCACTCGTTGAGAGCTGCCTGCGCGGTGGTCAGCGACGTGAACGTGCGGCTGGTGTCGAACTCGGCGCGCAGGGTGCGGTGGAAACGCTCGATCTTGCCGGTGGTGGTGGGTGAGCGCGGCTTGGTCAGCAGGTGCTCGACGCCGTTCTCCCGGCAGACATCCCAGGTTCTACGGGTGTCAAGCAGCGGTGTGGATGTGGTGGTTCCAGGCCGTGTGTTCGTCGTAGTGGGTGCGGGT
>JABFXA010000307.1 GCA_013361955.1 Nocardioidaceae bacterium | reverse complement strand
ACGACCTGGCTCTGCCGCCCGGCCACTCGGCGCTGTGGTCCCCGCCCATGCTCAACAGCTGACCTCACCGGTAACCGGTCGTGTCCGCCGGCTTCCCCGCGTCCTGGACCTCGACGATGTACCGCCAGGCGTCCGGGCGGCTGCCGTCGAGGTCCGTGAAGCCGTACTCCTGGGCGAGTGAGCCGCTGGAGAGGGACGCGCCGTTCCACCGGACCACGTCGGGGTCGGTGGCGAGGGCGGCGACGGCGCGGCCCACGTAGTGCGGGGTCTCGGAGATGGCGAAGTGGGGGACGTGTTCGAGGGCGTCGCGCCAGTTGTCCTCGCGGACGCCGAAGTGGTCGAGCATGATCTCCGAGCGCAGCCAGCCGGGTGTCAGCGCGACGGCTGTCGCCCCGCGCGGTCCGAGTTCATGGCTCAGCGCGAAGGCCATGCGCAGCACGGACGCCTTGGCGAGG
This sequence comes from Nocardioidaceae bacterium, assembly GCA_013361955.1. GTDB lineage: Bacteria > Actinomycetota > Actinomycetes > Propionibacteriales > Nocardioidaceae > Nocardioides_B. The sequence goes on along the minus strand of JABFXA010000307.1, from coordinate 1,993 downwards.
TCGTAGAAAAAGGAGACGCGGTAGGTGTCGCGGTTGTACTCGGCGGTTCCGTCGGTGACCTCGACGACCAGGCCCCCCGGGCGGCGCAGCAGGAGGGGCAGGGCGTGGTGGCTGGTGATGGCATGGGTCTCGACGGCGAGCCGGAGCAGGCGGAGTCCGTCGTCGAGGTCGTGCTCCCAGACGGGCCTGTCCCAGGCGAAGAGGTTCTCGCCGCCCCAGATGTCGTTGACGAGGACGTCGAGGCGGCCCTGTTCGTCCGCGATGCGGTCCACGAGGGTGCGGACCTGGGCGGGGTCGAGGTGGTCGGTGGGTACGGCGATGCCCTGGCCGCCCGCCTCGGTGACGAGGTCGGCGGTGTCCTCGATGGTCTCGGGGCGGTCGTACTCCGAGCGCTGCGCACGGGTGGTGCGTCCGGTGACGTAGACGGTGGCACCGGCTGCACCGAGTTCCACGGCGATCCCTCGGCCCGCGCCCCGAGTCGCCCCCGCGACCAGCGCCACCTTGCCCTTCAGTGCTGCGGACATGTCCGGCCTTCCTTTCCCCTACGACTGCTGTCCCCGTCGAGGATGCCGGGAAAGCCGGACACCTTCTGTCGCCTTTTACGCTTGCAGCCTCGCAACGAGGGCGTCCTCGTCCGCCAGGAACCAGATGTGGCTGCCCTGGTTGGTCTCGTGGACGAAGTCGCGCAGTGCCGTGCTGCCGGCGAGGTGCTCGGAGAGGTCACCGAGGACGACGAGCCGCACCCGGTAGTTCACGAACTTCTGCATGACCGCGCCCGCGATCCCCGACCGCAGCCGGAAGAACTCGTCCGCCACCCGCTCGACGGGCAGCGCCACCAGCTCCGCCTCGTACCCCATCGCATCGCCGATCAGGTCGAGCGCAGCCTGTTCACCGTCGAGCAGTGGGCCGTCGGGCGTACAGCGCAGGACGCGTACGCCGTGGAGCTCTTCGAGCGTTCCGGGGGTCGTGGTCATGGGACGTGATCTTAGGAGTTTCAGTGCCCGCGGGCGATCCATTCCTCCAGGTGGGGTGCCTCGGCTCCGATGGTGGTCGCATCGCCGTGGCCGGTGAGGACCCTGGTTTCCGGGGGGAGGGTCAGCAGGCGGTCGCGGATGGAGTCGATGATCGTCGGGAAGTGGGAGTACGAGCGGCCGGTCGCGCCGGGGCCGCCCTGGAAGAGGGTGTCGCCGGTGAAGACCGTGGCCAGGGCGGGGTCGTACAGGCAGACGGCGCCCGGCGCATGGCCAGGGGTGTGGAGGACCGTCAGGTCGACCCCTGCCGCCTCGATGACCTGGCCGTCGGCCAGGTGGGCGTCGGGGTCGCGGTCGGGGTGGGTCAGCTTCCACAGCGGCAGGTCGTCGGGGTGCAGCCAGATGGTCGCGCCGGTGCGGTCGGCGAGCGCGGGCGCGGCGTCGACGTGGTCGTTGTGGGCGTGGGTGCACACGATGGCCGTCAGTCGGCGGTCCCCGACGGCCTCGGCGATCGCGTCGGGGTCGTGGGCCGCGTCGATGACGATGACCTCGTGGTCGTCGCCGACGATCCACACGTTGTTGTCCACCTCCCAGGTGCCGCCGTCCAGGCTGAAGGTGCCGGAGGTGACGAGGCGTTCGACGCGTGCGGCCATCACAGCACCACCACCGAGCGCAGCACGTCGCCGTGGTGCATCCGCTCGAACGCCTTCTCCACGTCGGTGAGTTGGATGGTCTCGGTGACGAACTTGTCCAGCGGCAGGCGGCCCTGCAGGTGCAGGTCGATGAGCATCGGGAAGTCGCGGGAGGGCAGGCAGTCGCCGTACCAGGACGACTTCAGCGATCCGCCGCGACCGAACACGTCCAGGAGGGGCAGTTCGAGCTTCATCTCCGGCGTGGGCACACCAACCAGAACGACCGTGCCGGCGAGGTCGCGGGCATAGAAGGCCTGCTTGTACGTCTCCGGGCGGCCGACCGCCTCGATGACGACGTCGGCGCCGAAGCCGCCGGTCAGCTCGCGGATG
>JABFXA010000158.1 GCA_013361955.1 Nocardioidaceae bacterium | reverse complement strand
CGGTTCGGGCAACCAGACCGCCACGTCCCGTGGGTCCAGCACGTCGGGCTCTGACGGGGTGGCGGCCGGCGAGGTCGCGGGACAGCAGGCTGCCCTGGTCCCGCGGGCGGCGACCGCGGGGGCCGTCGACGCATCCGTGCTGCCGCAGACCGGCCTCGGCTCGCTGTGCCTGCTGCTGCTCGCAGCCGGACTGCTGTCGCTGCGGAGCGGCGCGGTGCTGGTCCGGCGCGGGAGGTGGTCGAGCGCCTGACCCCCAGTCCCGGCGGCGCCCGTTCGCACCCGGGTGCCGGGAGCGGCGTCGTCTCCCCCATCGGCGCCGCTCGCCGGGGCCCGCGCTGAGCTGCCCTCAGGCCTCGCGCGGGTCCCGGCTCACGCGCGCGTCACTGTTGGTAGTGCTCGACCGTGTCGGCCGGCCGTACGGCGGCGTCGCCGGGGTCCTGGTCGAACTCGCGGCGGGCCCGGCGCTGGCGCAGCAGGTCCCAGCACTGGTCGAGCTGCTCCTCGAGGTGCCGGAGCCGGTCCTGGTCGGGCTGGCCGTCGTTGCGCAGCTGGTGCTCCTCGTCGACCAGGCCCTGGATCCGCTGCAGGATGTCGCCGTCCTCGCTCATGACCCCACTGTGCCGCACGCCCTAGGTTGGCGCCATGAACGAGGAGCTCGATGTCCGCACCGGGTCCGGCGTGCTCCGGCTGACCATGAACCGCCCCGACCGGCTGAACGCGATGACCGACACGATGAGCGACGCGCTGGCCGGCGAGCTCGAGGGAGCGCGCTCGCGCGACGACGTACGCGTCGTGCTGCTGGCGGGCGCGGGCGGGGCGTTCAGCGCCGGCGCCGACGTGTCCGGGTCGGAGGCGCACGAGCGCTTCGACGTCCGCGCGCTCGACCGGGCGAACCGGCTGGTCCATGCCGTCGTCTCGATCGACAAGCCGGTGCTGGCCGCCGTCCGGGGCGTCGCCGCGGGCGTGGGCTGCTCGCTGGCGCTGGCGAGCGACCTGGTGGTGGCCGGGGAGTCGGCGTCGTTCCTGCTGGCGTTCGCACGGATCGGGCTGATGCCCGACGGTGGTGCCACCGCTACCGTCGCCGCGTCGGTGGGCCGGGCACGTGCGATGCGGATGGCCCTGCTCGGGGAGGTGTTGCCGGCGCGGGAGGCGTTCGAGGCCGGGCTGGTCAGCCACCTCGCCCCCGACGACGAGCTGGACGACGTCGTCGAGCGGCTGCTGGCACGCCTCGCGTCCGGGCCGCCGCTGTCGTACGCCGCCACCAAGAAGGCCGTCAACGCCGCCACGCTCGGCCACCTCGACGACGCCCTCGAGCGCGAGCGCACCGGGCAGACCGTGCTGCTGCGCACCGCCGACGTGGCGGAGGGGATGCGGGCGTTCTCGGAGAAGCGACGGCCGGTGTTCCTGGGGGAGTGAGGTTTACCGCAGCCCCACGTCAGCCGATCTGCCGGCCCTCCGCGTCGACCCAGTACGGCGCGCGGAGCACCCGCTTGAGCAGCTTGCCGGAGGGGTTGCGGGGCAGCTCGTCGGCGAACGACACCGACCGCGGGCGCTTGAAGCCGGCGACCCGGTCCCTGGCCCAGGCCAGCAGGTCGTCCTCGGTGAGCATCGCACCCTCCCGGCGTACGACGACCGCGTGCACGGACTCGCCCCACTTCTCGTGCGGGACACCGATCACGGCCACGTCGGCGACGTCGGGGTGCTCGGCGAGGGCGGACTCGACCTCGATCGGGTACACGTTCTCCGCGCCGGTGACGATCATGTCCTTGATCCGGTCGGTCAGGAAGACGTAGCCCTCCTCGTCGAGGTAGCCGGCGTCGCCGGTGTGCAGCCAGCCGTCCTCGTCGAAGGACAGCTTGGTGTCGTCGGGCTTGCGCCAGTAGCCGGGGGAGTTCTGCACGGACCGGGTCCAGATCTCGCCCACCTCGCCGGGCCCGCAGTCCTGACCGGTGGCCGGGTCGACGGCCTTCATCTCCACCCACGGGTAGGGCTTGCCGGCCGAGCGCATCAGGTGCTGCCGCGGGCCCTCGGGGTCGTGGTCGGTCGACGACAGCTCGGTGATCGCACCGGTGGTCTCGGTGAGGCCGTACACCTGGAACAGCGGCGCCCGGAACACCTCGAGGCTGCGCTTCAGCGCGGCGGTGGTGATCGGCGAGGCGCCGTACGCGATCGACCGCAGGCTGGAGAAGTCGCGGTCGTCGGCACCGGGGACCGCGCACATCATCTGCAGCACCGCCGGCACCAGGAACGCGTTGGTGATCCGTTGCTTCTCGATCGTCTCGATCAGGGCGGCTGGGTCGATCATCGGCACGAGCACGTCGGTGCCGCCGCGCGCGAGCGCGACGTTGGCCCAGCCGGACCCGCCGATGTGGAACAGCGGCATCGCCACCATCGACACCGACGTCTCGTCGACGCCCCAGGCATCGGCGACGTCCATCAGGCCGGAGCAGTTGCGGTTGGTGAGCATCACGCCCTTGGGCAGGCCGGTGGTGCCGCTGGTGTAGAGCTGCAGCACCACGTCGTCGTTCGACGCCTCCCGGGCGGGGTCGGACGGGTCGCCGGACGCCACCCACTGCTCGTAGTCGTCGCCGACCCGGACCACCCGCGCCAGCCCCGGCGCCTCGGCCTGGATCGCCGGCACCGCCGCCTCGAACGCGGCGCCGACCACCAGCACCGTGGCGCCGGCGTCGTGCACGATGCGGCCCATCTCGGTCGGGGTGAGCCGGAAGTTCAGCGGCGCGATCGCGGCGCCGATCCTGGCCGCGCCGACCATCACCTCGAAGAACTCCGGGTTGTTCAGGTCGAGGTACGCGACCCGTCCCTCCTCGCCGACGCCCTGGGCCTGCAGGGCGTGCGCGACCCGGTTGCCGCGCTGCTCGAGCTCGCGGTAGGTGACGGTGCGCGTTGCGCCCACGAGCGCGGGGTGGTCACCGCGTCGCTCGGCGAGGTCGTTGAACATCCGCGACAGCGGCGGCGTGTCGGTCATCGCAGCGTCACCCCCGCCTGCCGCATCTCGGCGAGCGCGCTGCTGGTCGACTCCGGCGCGACCCCCGCGCACATCTCCTCGAGGAGCGCGGTGTCGAAGCCGTTCTTCACCGCGTCGAGGGCAGTGGCCCGCACGCAGTAGTCGGTGGCGATGCCGCACACGTCGACATGCGTGACCTGCTGCCCGCGCAGCCAGTCCGCGAGCGAGGAGCCGTCGGGCGCCGTGCCCTCGAAGCCGGAGTACGCCGCGGCGTGCTCGCCCTTGAGGAAGATCGCGTCGAACGGCTGCGGGTCGAGGTTCGGGTGGAACGCCTCGCCGTCGGTGCCGACCACGCAGTGCGCCGGCCAGGAGTGCTCGAAGTCGGGGTCGTCGCTGAAGTGGTCACCCGGGTCGACGTGGTGGTCGCGGGTCGCGACCGCGATCTCGTAGTCGGGTGCCTTCGGGTCCTTCTGCGACCAGTGGTGCAGCAGGTCGCCGATCTTGTGCGCGACTTCCGCGCCGCCGGTGACCGCCAGGCTGCCGCCCTCGCAGAAGTCGTTCTGGACGTCGACCACGATGAGTGCTCGCTTCATGCGCACACGCTAGCGAGATCGACCTCGCAGCGGCAGCCAGTCGAGGACGTCCTGGATCGCCGCGTCCCACACCGACCACTCGTGCGCGCCGGGGCGCAGGTCCTCGCGCACGTCGACGTTCCTCCCGCGTAGCGCGGCGAGCATCTTCTCGGTGCCGGGGAGCAGCGGGTCGTCGGTGCCGCAGCCGACGTAGAGCCGCGGCAGGTCGCCGACCTCGACGGTGTCCAGCAGCGCGAGGAGCTCGTCGTCGGGACCGGGACCGGCGTCGCCGTACACGCGCTGGAACAGCTCGCGTCGTTCCGGCTCACGGCTGAGCGTGCCGAGGTCGACGGCTCCGGACAGGCAGGCCGCCGCCGCGAACCGGCTCGGGTCGCGCAGCGCCCACTTGAACGCGCCGTAGCCGCCCATGGACAGGCCGGCCACGAAGGTGTCCTCGCGTCGCTCGGAGACCCGGAAGAACCGGCCGACCACGCGCGGCAGCTCCTCGGACAGGAACGTCCAGTAGCGGTGCCCGTGCACCTCGTCGGCGTAGAAGCTGCGACCCACCTGCGGCATCACCACCGCGACGCCGTGCTCGGCGGCGTACCGGTCGATGCTGGTGTTGCGCAGCCACGCGGTGCTGTCGTCACTGAGGCCGTGCAGCAGGTACAGCACCGGGGGAGGGCCGGTGTCCGCCGGCGTGGCCACCCCGATCTGCGCCTCCGCCGGCTGCGGCAGCAGCACGGTCATGCTGGTGCCGACCTCGAGCGCCTCGGAGAAGAAGTCGCAGCGCAGCACCGCCATCAGTGCGGCTCCTCGCCGAGGTGGATGGTGGGGATCACCGGTTCGCCGCGGGACATCTGCCGTGCCGGCATCGGCAGCTCGTCGCGGGCACGGGTGTGCCGGTCGCGGCTCGTCTCCAGCGGCTCGCGGCCGACCACCTCGCCGCCGCGGACCAGGTCGACCAGCAGCGGCCGGTCGTCGCCGTCGTCGACCGGGGGCTCGCCGATTCCGACCACCTCGGCCTCGGCGACACCGGCGCGGTTGCGCCGGCGGAGGGCGTACTTGCGGCCGCCGATCGAGATCTTGTCCTTGCTCTTCTTCGCCACGCTGACCAGCTCGCCGTCGGCGCCCTCGCGGGCCACCAGCTTGTAGACGAAGCCGCAGGTGGGATGACCGCTGCCGGTGACCAGCGAGGTGCCGACGCCGTAGCCGTCCACCGGGGCCGCGGCCAGCGCCGCGATGGCGTGCTCGTCGAGGTCGGAGGTGACCACGATGCGGGTGTCGGTGGCGCCCAGCGAGTCGAGCTGCGCGCGGACCCGCTGGGCGAGCAGACCCAGGTCGCCGCTGTCGATGCGGACCGCGCCGAGGTCGGTGCCGGCCACCTCGACGCCGAGCCGGACCGCCTCCTCGATGTCGTAGGTGTCCACCAGCAGCGTGGTGCCCTTGCCGAGCGACTCCACCTGCGCGGTGAACGCCTCACGCTCGGAGTCGTGCAGCAGCGTGAAGCTGTGCGCGCTGGTGCCGGCCGTCGGAACGCCGTACCGCTGCCGGGCCGCGAGGTTGGAGGTGGTCACGAAGCCCGCGATGTACGCCGCGCGGGCCGCCGCCACCGCGGCCTCCTCGTGGGTACGTCGCGACCCCATCTCGATGCACGGCCGGTCGCCCGCGGCCCACGTCATCCGTGAGGCCGCGGACGCGATCGCCGCGTCGTGGTTGAGCACCGACAGCAGCACGGTCTCCAGCAGCACCGCCTCGGCGAAGCTGGCCTCGACCGTCAGCAGCGGCGAGTACGGGAAGTACATCTCGCCCTCGGGGTAGCCGGTGACGTCGCCGGTGAACCGGTACGTCGACAGCCACTCCAGCGTCGGTCCGTCGACGACGTCGTGCAGCACCTCGAGCACCTCGTCGTCGAAGCGGAACCGCTCGATCGCGTCGAGCGCGCGTCCGACGCCGGCGACCACGCCGTACCGGCGGCCCTCGGGGAGCCGTCGCGGGAACAGCTCGAACACCGCGCGCCGGTGTGCCGTGCCGCCGGCGAGCGCAGCCTGGAGCATGGTCAGCTCGTAGTGGTCGGTCAGCAGAGCCGTGCTGGGGGCGCTCACCCGACCCACCTTAGGTGGGATGGTGAGGGCGTCGACGACGCGCAGCCGACGCACCCGGAGGTGGGGTCCTAGCATGGGGGGCGTGTCAGCACCGTCGCCCGTCGAGCTGGACGAGCCGGAGGTCGAGGACCTGACGTTCGTCGACCGCCCCTGGGTGACGATCGTGTGGAACGACCCGGTGAACCTCATGTCCTACGTCACCTATGTCTTCCAGACCTATTTCGGCTACGCGAAGAAGAAGGCCGAGAAGCTGATGCTCGAGGTGCACCAGGACGGCAAGTCCGTGGTCGCCAGCGGGTCGCGCGAGGAGATGGAGCGCGACGTGCAGGCGATGCACGAGTACGGGCTGTGGGCGACCATGGAGAAGCAGAGCTAGCGCCCTAGGCTGGTCAGATGCACGAGGGCTTCCAGCGGCGGCGGCACGGCGGCGCCGTGGCCACGTTCAGCGGGTTCGAGGCCGACCTGCTGCGCTCGCTCGCGTCGCAGCTCGTCGAGCTGCTGCGCAACGAGGTGGCCGCGCCGAGCGCCGGCGACGACCCGCTCGAGGAGCTGCTGGACTTCACCGGTCCCACCACCGAGCCCGAGGACCCGGTGCTCGCGCGGCTGTTCCCGACGGCGTACCCGCACGACGAGGAGGCCGCCGGGGAGTTCCGCCGCTTCACCGAGGGCACGCTGCGCGACCAGAAGGCGCAGGGCGCGGTCGCGGTGATCGAGACGCTCGAGGAGGCCGGGCTGCCCGAGCAGCTCGAAAAGGACGGTCTGGTCGTCGACGTCGAGCTCGACCACGAGGGCGCGATGCTCTGGATGAAGTCGTTCACCGACATCCGGCTCGCCCTCGGCACCCGGCTGGGCGTCGAGCAGGACGACGAGGAGTACTGGATGGCGCTGTCCCAGGAGGACCCGCGCGCCCACGTCTACGACATCTACCAGTGGGTCGGCTTCCTGCAGGAGACCCTCGTGGACGCCGTCGCGCAGTCCCGCTGAGGTCGCCCGCCGGGACGACCCGTCTGGGCTATGGACGGGACCGCCCGGCCGGGCCAGGGTCGAGTCATGGCTGGCAAGTCACTGCTGTGCCGCGTCGGGATCCACCGCTGGGAGGACCGCCGCAACGACGACGGGGAGGCCTACCGCCTCTGCCTGCGCTGCGGTGCCGAGGGCGACAAGATCCACCTCGCCGACTACGGCGACACCGGCGGCGGCTCGATGGGCTGAGGCGCCCGCCGTCTCAGGATACGGACCGCCCGCCCGTGCGACGGACGGGCTGCGAGCGCGCCCTACCCTCGAAGCGTGCTGCGGATCGACCAGGAGACCCACGACGCGATCGTCGCGCACGCCAAGCGGGACCACCCCGACGAGGCGTGCGGCGTGGTCGCGGGGCCGGAGGGCTCGGACCGCCCGGAGCGGTTCGTGCCGATGGTCAACGCAGCGAGCTCGCCGACGTTCTACGAGTTCGACCCGACCGACCTGCTGCGGCTGTACAAGGAGATGGACGCCAACGGCGAGGAGCCGGTCGTCGTCTACCACTCGCACACCGCCACCGAGGCGTACCCGTCGCGCACCGACATCGGCCTCGCCCAGGAGCCCCACGCGCACTATGTGCTCGTCAGCACACGCGAGCACGGGAATAGCGACGGCCCGGTGGAGTTCAGGTCCTACAGAATCGTCGACGGCGAGGTCACCGAGGAAGAGGTCTCGGTGGTCCCCCCACGAGAAGAGCCGAGGAGCCAGACCTGATGGCAGTCGAGGTCCGCATCCCCACCATCCTGCGCACGTACACCGACGGCGAGAAGGCCGTCGACGGCGAGGGCGCGACGCTGTCGGAGGTGATCGAGCACCTCGAGGCGAACCACCCCGGCATCAAGGAGCGGCTCGTCGAGTCCAAGGACGGGCAGCCCGACCTGCGCCGGTTCGTGAACGTCTACGTCAACGACGAGGACGTCCGGTTCACCGGGGGGCTCGGCACCGCGGTCAGCGACGGCGACCAGGTCGTCGTGCTGCCGGCCGTCGCGGGCGGCTGAGCCAGGCCGGCATGGCCCGCTTCGACTCCACGCTGGACACCGTCGGCGGTACGCCGCTCGTCGGCCTGCCCCGGCTCTCGCCCTCGCCCGACGTACGGCTGTGGGCGAAGCTCGAGGACCAGAACCCGACCGGCTCCATCAAGGACCGCGCGGCGCTGAAGATGGTCGAGGTGGCCGAGAAGGACGGCACCCTGCGGCCCGGCTGCACGATCCTCGAGCCGACGTCCGGCAACACAGGTATCTCGCTGGCGATGGCCGCCAAGCTCAAGGGTTACCGGCTGGTCTGCGTGATGCCGGAGAACACCTCCGAGGAACGTCGGACGCTGCTGCGGATGTGGGGCGCCGAGATCGTCTCCTCGCCGGCGGCCGGCGGCTCCAACGAGGCGGTCCGGGTCGCCAAGCGGATCGCCGAGGAGCACCCCGACTGGGTGATGCTCTACCAGTACGGCAACCCCGCGAACGCGCTCGCGCACTACGAGGGCACCGCCCCCGAGATCCTCGCCGACCTGCCGTCGGTGACGCACTTCGTCGCCGGCCTCGGCACCACCGGCACGCTGATGGGCGCCGGACGGTTCTTCCGGGAGCACAAGCCCGAGGTGCGCATCGTCGCCGCTGAGCCGAGGTACGGCGAGCTCGTCTACGGCCTGCGCAACCTCGACGAGGGCTTCGTCCCCGAGCTGTACGACGAGACGCTCATCGACGCCCGCTTCTCGGTCGGCCCGCGCGACGCCGTCCGCCGGGTCCGCGAGCTGCTCGAGAGCGAGGGCATCTTCGCCGGCATCTCCACCGGCGCGATCCTCCACGCCGCGCTCGGCCAGGCCGCCAAGTCCGTGAAGGCGGGCGAGACAGCGGACATCGCGTTCGTGGTCGCCGACGGCGGCTGGAAGTACCTGTCCACCGGCGCCTACGAGGGCACCGTCGACGAGGCCGAGGACCGGCTCGAGGGCCAGCTCTGGGCGTGACGGCCCTGGCCGTCGTGGCCGCCGGAGGACCGGGGACTGAGCAACCCGCGGCGTTTCCGCCCGCCGCCCCTCGGGCCGGGTTATCGTGACGCTGCCGTCAGCGCCTTCCCCGGCCGCATCCCCTCTCGACCCCCAGGGAGCACGCGCGTGCGTGAGATCGTCGTCTTCAGCGGCAGCGCCCACCGCCCGCTGGCCCGAGCCATCTGCGATTCCCTCGGCGTCACGCTCTCCTCGGTGGAGCTGACCCGGTTCAGCAACGACTGCCTGCAGGCGCAGCTGCAGGCGAACTGCCGGCAGCGCGACGTGTACATCGTGCAGCCGCTGGTCCCGCCCACGCAGGAGCACCTGATGGAGCTGCTTCTGATGATCGACGCCGCCAAGGGCGCCAGCGCCGCGCAGATCACCGCGGTGATCCCGCACTACGCGTACGCCCGCTCCGACAAGAAGGACGCCTCGCGGATCTCCATCGGCGGCCGGCTCGTCGCGGACATGCTCGCCACCGCTGGGGTCAGCCGGGTGCTGACGATGACCCTGCACGCGCCGCAGGTGCACGGGTTCTTCTCGGTGCCCGTCGACCACCTGACCGCGCTCGGCGTGCTGTCCGACCACTTCTCCGGCACCGACCTGTCCGACACCGTGGTGGTCTCGCCCGACCTCGGCAACGCCAAGACCGCCACCCAGTTCGCCCGGCTGCTCGGGCTGCCCGTCGCCGCGGGCAGCAAGCAGCGGCTGGCCGACGACCGGGTGGTCATCGACTCGATCGTCGGCGACGTGACCGGCAAGCGCGCGCTGGTGCTCGACGACGAGATCGCCACCGGCGGCTCGATCGTCGAGCTCCTCGACAAGCTCGACGAGCTCGGCTGCACCGGCGCCTCGATCGCCTGCACGCACGGGCTGTTCGTCGGCAAGGCGGTGTCCCGGCTCCGCGACCACCCGATGATCGACGAGGTGGTCACCACCGACACCGTCCCGGCGCCGTCGGACTGGCCGGAGCTCAAGGTGCTCTCGGTCGCCGAGCTGTTCGCGCAGGCGATCTCGCGCGTGCACGCGGGCGAGTCGATCAGCAGCCTCTTCGACGGCGTCGACCCGACCCTCGGGCCGCCGCAGCCGAAGCTGCCGTTCCCCGTCTGACGCGTCCGACCCGCCGACTACCCGTCCGTACGGCGGGCTGCTCGGCGTACCCGGGGTCCGCATGGAAGGCTGGTGCCCACGGCACGGTGGGAAGGACGCGGATGCTCTACACGGTCATGCACTCGGTGGTGACGCCGCTGGCGAAGGCACTGTGGCGGCCCACCGTCGAGGGGCTCGACAAAGTCCCTCCCGACGGGCCGGTGATCGTGGCCAGCAACCACGTGTCGTTCGCCGACAGCCTGGTGATCCCGATCGTGGCGCCGCGCCAGGTGGTGTTCCTCGCCAAGGCCGACTACTTCACCGGCCGCGGCCCGAAGGGCGCGCTGCAGCGCGGCTGGTTCGAGGGGATGGGGATGATCCCCGTCGACCGCGACGACACCAAGGCGGCGCTCGCGTCGCTCGACATCGCGCTGGAGGTGCTCGGGCGCGGCGAGGCGTTCGGGATCTACCCCGAGGGCACCCGCTCGCGCGACGGTCGGCTGTACCGCGGCCGCACCGGCGTCGCGCACCTCGCGCTCACCTCGGGCGCCCCCGTCGTCCCGGTCGGCCTGATCGGCACCCAGCACCTGCAGCCGGTGGGGTCGCGGCTGCCCCGGCTGGCGAAGGTGACCGTGCGGTTCGGCGAACCGCTCCGCTTCGATGGCCGCTACGACGGCGTGCCGACCGGCCGCGCCCGCCGCGAGGTCACCGACGTGATCATGGACGCGATCCAGA
>JABFXA010000233.1 GCA_013361955.1 Nocardioidaceae bacterium | reverse complement strand
GCCGCGGCGGCGAGCGCCACCGGCCGGCTCCCCCGGGCCGTCACGGCCGCACCTCGTAGACCACGATGACCGGCTTCGAGACGGTCTGCCCGTCGCGCCCCTTCACCAGGACCGACTCGGTGTGGATCGCACGGCCGTTGTAGCGCTCGACGTAGCGCTTGAGCTTGCCGGAGTAGAACGGCGACCGGCCGGCCGAGTACGAGTCCCACACGATGTACTGGAGCGTGTTGCGCCGGATCGCCAGGTCCGGGTTGGCGATCGGCTGGTAGGACGGGTTCCGGTTCAGCGGGTTCGTGCTGACCGACAGGCCGTAGACGCGGCGCTGGCCGTAGAACTCGATGATGTTCGCCATCGACGGACCGAGCGCGAGCATCTGCGCCCCCTCCGGGATGTTGTCCCGGATCCAGGCCCCGGTCTCCCGCCCACCGGGCACGCCTCCGCTGCCCGCCAGGAACGTGTCGCTCTCCGACGGGCGGATCCGCGCGATCGTCGGGAGCAGGCAGCTGACGACGACCGCCGCGACCAGCGCCGCGGCGACCGGGACGCGCCAGCGCCGGACCATCAGGGCCAGCCGGATGGTGCCGACCGCGGCGAGGACGGCGACGGGCGTGCTGATCGGGAGGAGGTACTGGAACCCCTTGACCGCCCAGATCTCGAACACCACGATCGGGACCGCCACCCAGCAGATCAGCAGCGTCTCGCGCCACGTCCAGCGGGTGCGCGCGAGGACGAGCGCGACCACGACGGCCGCCACGACGCCCCACCCGAGCGCGGGCGGCACCACCTCGGCGTAGAACTTCCAGTCGTGGTTGGGCCGGCGGAAGAGCTGCCAGGCGAGGAAGTTCTGGCCGGTGTCGCCTCGCTTCGCGAACTTCAGCGACAGCGGGTACGGCGCGAACACGAGCAGCCAGCCGCCGAGCGCGAGGAGCGCCGTGCGCACGCGGGTGCCGAGCTGCTGGGTCAGGGCGAGGAACGCGTAGATGCTGCCGACGAGCAGGGCGCCGGTCTCCTTGGTGAGGCAGGTCAGGCCGAGCGCGCCGCCCGTGGCGACCAGCCAGACGGCGCGGCGGGTCGCGCCGTACTTGGCGGCCAGCAGCAGGGTGAGCGTCGAGAACGTGACCAGGGGCCCGTCGAGGAGGACCTGCCGGGTGACGACCACCTGGTAGGGCATGACCGCGATCAGCAGCGCGGCCAGCAGCCCGACCGCGCGGCCGTAGAGCGTCCGCCCCAGCAGGTAGGTGAGCGCGATCGTCGCCTCGCCGAACCCGACCGACACCAGCCGTCCGAGGACGTCGCTGGTGCCGAACTGGTAGAAGAGCGACAGCGTCGTCTGGAACAGCAGCGGGTGGGCCCGGAAGATCGGGAAGTACGGGAACAGCTGGGTGTCCCCCGCGATCGACGCGGCCTGTCCGGCGTAGACGGCCTCGTCGCTGTTGAAGCCGAGCGCGTTGATCCACAGCAGCCGCACCACCAGCCCGATGAGCAGGATGCCCCCGAGGAGGAGCCCAGGACCGGCTGTCCTGGGCTCCTCCGTCACCTCCGGTGGCTGGTGTGACGGCGCGGGTGGAGCGAGCTCCCGGGCGTCGATGATGGTCACGTGTCCCCCACGTTCCGTGTCTTTCGATGGCGTCGATGACCCGCTGGGGCGCCGGCTCAGCCGGCGACCCCGATGACGGCGCCGTCCATCTCGGCGAGCCCGTCGAGCAGCTCCGGGATCCGGTCGGCCCAGTCGAAGGAGTCCGAGCCGAGCCTGCGGACCCGGATGCCCGACATCAGCGCCTCCCGGAGGATCTGCTCCTCACGGGCCCGCAGCTCGGCCCACCCCATGCCATCCATGACGATCGTCGGGGCGAAGGTGGCGAACGGCGGGAAGCCGTAGGCGTCGTCGGTGTTGGCCAGGAGCTCGGCCACCGCGTCGTCGAGGTCGATCGGCTCCAGCTTCGGGTCCGACCGCTGGATGATGAACAGCTCTCGGACCTTCACCGAGTCGGTGGTCGTGCACGGCACCAGCCGGCCCGCGGTGTACTTCGGCGGCGGGACGATGCGCTGCGTCAGCGCGTTCATCGCCATGATCGGGAGGTTCGACTTCGCGAGCCACATCCCGATGCCCCGGCCCTCCTTGCTGTGGAGCCGGCTCTGCAGCCGCAACCGGCGCCACTCCTGCGGCGTGAGGTCGTCGGCCTGGACCGCGCGCAGCGTGTGCTGGCTGATCGTCAACGGCTTGGGGAAGGTCCGCGCCACGCCGTCGGTGTCGACGATCGTCATGTCGTCGGACAGGAAGCTGGCGTTCTGCTCGCGCAGCAGGCGCAGGATCGTGCCGGTCTTGCCGGTGTCGGTGCGGGCGGACAGCATCACGCCGACGCCATCGATGTCCAGGCAGGCGGAGTGCAGCAGGATCTTCCCCTTGGTCACGGCGGAGAACCGCAGCAGCGCCTCGACGATGTTGGTGTA
>JABFXA010000425.1 GCA_013361955.1 Nocardioidaceae bacterium | reverse complement strand
GCGCGGCCGGGTGGCCGGCCGCGACGCCACCCGCCGGCGTGAGCTGGAGGAGGCCGCCACCCGGCTCGGTGCCGAGTCCGCCACCGCTGGCCGGCATCCCGACGGACGGCTGGGCGACGTCGGGTCCCTCGTGCGGCGCACGGTACGGCGGGCGCTCGGCGCGACCGGCGCCGACGCCGTGCTCTCGCTCTGGCGTGAGGACCCGCACCCGGACCACCGCGCGGCCGCCACGTCGGCGCTCGCCGCTGCCGCCGACCACGGGTTGCCGGCGGCCGAGATGCCCTTGTGGGCCGTGCACTGGACGGACCCCGCCCTCGTGCGGTGCGAGGTCCGGCCGGTGCACCTCGAACCGGCCGACCTGGACGCGCGCGAGCACGCCCTGGCGGCATACGTCTCGCAGACCCGACCGCTCGCGCCCAACCTCGACCCGGTGCTGCCTCCCGCCGTGCTCGCCTGGCGGACGGAGGTGCTGGCCACACCGGGCGCCGGGTGAGGGTGTGCCGCGGCGCCGGTCGGGCACCTGCACCCATGCCGACGAACCTGCTGCCCGATGGCCGGTGAGGAGCGGCCCGGTGCCGCACGCTGGCTGCCGACGCGCCGCACACCGAGGGCGCTGCGCACGGCGGTCGCCGAGTGTCGGGGGTGCGAGCTCTACCGCGACGCGACGCAGGCGGTGATGGGCGAAGGGTCCGCCGACGCGGACCTGATGGTGGTCGGCGAGCAGCCGGGCGACCAGGAGGACCGCCAGGGGCACCCGTTCGTCGGCCCCGCGGGTCGACTGCTGGCCGGGGCGCTCGAGGAGGCCGGCATCGACCCGGCCCGCGTGTACCGGACCAACGTGGTCAAGCACTTCCGGTTCTCCGGCACCCGTGGCAAGCAGCGGATCCACCGGTCGCCGAGCCGCGCCCACGTCCTTGCGTGCAGCCCGTGGCTCGTGGCCGAGATCGACCTGGTGCGACCGACCGGCGTGCTGCTCCTCGGGGGCACCGCCGGTGCGGCGCTGTACGGGTCGGCGTTCCGGGTCGGGGAGAGCCGCGGCCGGCTCGAACCGTGGCCCGAGGAGGTCGGTGGCGAGGTGCGCAGCGAGCACGTCCCGGACTTCGTGAGCGTGACCACGCACCCGTCCGCCGTGCTGCGGTCCCGGGACCGGGACGCGGACCGGGAGCGGTTCGTGGCGGACCTGCGCGTGGTGGCGGAGGCGCTCCCCTGAGCGGGCGGCATGGTGGCCCTGCCGTCGGGTACTCGCGCGCCATGACCCGCAACTCCCGCACCGTCGCCGCGACACCCGACCAGGTCTGGGACGTGCTCTCCGACGGCTGGCTGTACCCGGTCTGGGTCGTCGGCGCGACCCGCATGCGCGACGTGGATGCCACGTGGCCGGGCATCGGCGCACAGCTGCACCACTCGGTCGGCGTGTGGCCGCTGGTGCTCAGCGACAGCACCGAGGTGCTCGACTCGCAGCCGCCCCGCAGCCTCCGGCTGCGCGCCCGGGCCTGGCCGCTGGGCGAGGCGGAGGTGCTGCTCACCCTGACCGCGCAGGGTGCGGAGACGCTCGTCGAGATCGAGGAGGACGTCGTGTCCGGGCCCGGCGCTATGGTGCCCACGGTCCTGCGGGCGCAGGCGGTCAAGGTCCGCAACGTCGAGACGCTGCGTCGGTTGGCGTTCATCGCCGAGCACCGCGCGGCCGGCTGAGGGGAGCGACGTGGTCGCGGCCACCAGCGAGAACGGCCGGTACGACGCCGTCGTGGTGGGCGCCGGCCCGAACGGGCTGGTCGCGGCCAACCACCTCGTCGACCGCGGCTGGTCGGTGCTGCTGCTCGAGGCCCAGCCCACCGTGGGTGGCGCGGTCCGCAGCGCGGAGGACGTGCGCGAGGGGTTCGTGCACGACACGTTCAGCGCGTTCTACCCGCTGGCGGCGGCCTCCCCGGCCTTCACTGCGCTCCGGCTCGAGGACCACGGGCTGCGCTGGGTGCACGCGCCGGCGGTCCTCGGCCATCCCCGGCAGGACGGGTCCTGGGCGCTGCTGCACCGCGACCGCGAGGTGACCGCGGCGTCGATGGCCGAGGGCCACCCCGGCGACGGCGAGGCGTGGCTGGCCATGTGCGAGGAGTGGGACCGCATCGGCGAGGACGTCGTGGGAGCGCTCGTCACCCCGTTCCCGCCGGTGCGGCACGGACTCCGGGCACTGGCCCGGCTCCGCTCGGTCGGCGGGCTCGGCTTCGTCCGGACGATGCTGACCCCGGCGGTCGACCTGGGCCGCTCCCGGTTCGCGGGCGAGCCGCCGCGGCTGCTCCTCGCGGGGAACGCCGGCCACGCCGACATCCCCCTCGACGCGCCGGGCTCCGGCCTGATGGGCCTGCTGATGACGATGCTCGGCCAGACCGTCGGCTTCCCGGTGCCGGAGGGCGGCGCGGGGATGCTGTCGCGGGCGCTGGTGCGCCGGGCCGAGGCGGCGG
>JABFXA010000183.1 GCA_013361955.1 Nocardioidaceae bacterium | reverse complement strand
GGCGTCGGCCGCGGACTCGAGCGCGCGCACCACCGTGGTGCCCACGCCGACCACCCGCCGGCCGGCCTCCCGGGTGGAGCCGACCAGGCGCGCGGTGGCCGACGGCACGACGTACTGCTCGGGCTGGGGCGGCTCGTGGGTCTCCTGGCTGGACACGCCGGTGTGCAGCACCACCGGCGCCACGACCACGCCGCGGGCCAGCAGCCGCACCAGCAGCCGGTCGGTGAGCGGCCGGCCGGCGCTCGGCATCTCGGCGCTGCCGGGCACCACGGAGTAGACGTTCTGCCGGTCGGTCAGCGGCCACTCGCCGTCGAGGTAGCCGTAGGCGATCGGCACGCCGTGCTCCCCGAGGTACGTCGTCCGGTCGGCCGGCGGCACCGGGGTGGCCCGCCACAGCCGCCCCTGGCTCGCGGGGTGGGGCGCGCGCAGCACCAGGCTGAGGCCGCCGGGGAGCCTCAGCCGGTCGCCGCGCGTCCCTCCGGCGGGTCCGGCGTTGTCCGGCCGGCGCGGCTCCACCACCCAGTCGCCGTCGTCGAGCTGGGTGGACACGTGCACCAGGCCGCGGGTGGTGGGCACCGCGGCCGGCAGCGTCGCGGAGGTGTTCACCACCAGCAGGTCGCCCGGGTGCAGCACGTCGGGCAGGTCGCGGACCCGCCGGTGCGACAGCGCGTCGGGCTCGGCCACCAGCATCCGCACCTCGTCGCGGGCCAGACCGCGGGCCTCGGGTGGCGCGGCCGCCTCGGCCGCCCGCGGCAGCTCGAAGTCGACGACGGGGAGTGCGCTCATGCCAGCGCCTCGTCGCGAACCCTGATCTCGGCCGCGCGGTAGCGGCCGCTGGGCATCCGCCCGCCGATCAGCGCGAGCAGGTGCGGTACGACGGTCGCCGGCTCCGGACGGTCGGAGATGTCCTCCCCCGGGAACGCGTCCTGGTGCATCCGGGTGCGCATGTCGCCGGGGTCGACGGCGTACACGCGTAGCGCGGGCAGCTCGGCCGCGAGGATCCGGGTGAGGTGGTCGAGGGCGGCCTTGCTGGCGCCGTACGCGCCCCAGCCCTCGTAGGCCTCGACCGCCGCGTCGGAGCTGATGTTCAGGACCGTGCCGCGGTGCTCGAGGAGCTGGGGGAGCAGCTCGCGGGTGAGCGCGTGCGGCGCGACCACGTTGGTGAACAGCACGTCGTCGAGGACGTCGTGGTCCAGGTCCGCGAGCGCCGGCTGCGGGCTGGCGCCGAGCGTGCTGGCGTTGTTGACGAGCAGGTCGGCGCCGCCGAGCCGGGCGGCCGTCTCGGCGAGCTCGCGGCGGTGCGCAGGGTCGGTGACGTCGCCTGGCACGCCGTGCGTGGCGGCGTTCCCGATCGCGGCGGCCAGGGCGTCGGCGTCGCGTGCGTCGACGACCAGGTCCCAGCCACGGACGTCGAGAGCGTGCGCGAGGGCGGCTCCCAGTCCGCGAGAAGCGCCGGTGATGACTGCGACAGGCATGGGGGTGTGCTCCTTGGTCTCGGTGTCGCTGCCAGCCTGCAACTTCAAGGGCGCTTGAGATCAACCGATGTCCAAGCCGGTCTCAAGAGCGTTTCAAGAGCCCGCGACCAGGCTGGTGGCCACCCAGTCAACGACGACTCCCGTGAAGGACCCGATCACCATGTCTCGTCTCCTCTACCGTCTCGGTCTCGCCACCGCGGGCCACCCGTGGCGGACGATCTCCGCCTGGCTCGTCGTCGCGGTGGTGGCCCTCGGCCTCGCGGCCACCGTCGGCGGCACCCCGCACGACGACTACGACGTGCCCGGCGCCAAGGCCCAGCAGGGCATCGAGCTGCTCCGCGACCACACCCCGGGCGCCGGCAACGCGAACGCCCGCGTCGTCGTCCACGACTCCGACGGCCGGCTCCCCGAGGCGACGATCGCGTCGGTGACCGACCGGCTGTCCGACATGGACCACGTCGTCTCGGTGTCGCCGCCGCGCACCAGCGCCGACGGCGACACCGCGCTGGTCACGGTCCTGTACGACGTACCGGTCACCGACGAGGACCTGATGGGCAACCTCGAGCCGCTCGACGACGCGGTCGCCGACGCCCGGGCCTCCGGTCTGCAGGTCGAGCTCGGGGGAGACATGGCCGACCAGGCGGCGGCACCGATGCGGGGCACCGGGGAGCTGGTCGGCATCGTCGCCGCGCTGCTGATCCTGGTGCTCGCCTTCGGCTCGGTGGTGGGCGCCGGGCTGCCGATCGCGGTGGCCCTCGGCGG
The DNA here is from genome assembly GCA_013361955.1 of Nocardioidaceae bacterium. Taxonomy (GTDB): domain Bacteria; phylum Actinomycetota; class Actinomycetes; order Propionibacteriales; family Nocardioidaceae; genus Nocardioides_B. The sequence continues at coordinate 236 of JABFXA010000183.1, read as the reverse complement.
GCTGGCCGTCGGCTCGGCCGGCATCGGGCTGCTGGCCGCGACCATGGACGTGAGCACCGCCGCGCCCACCGTGGCCACCATGGTCGGCCTCGGCGTCGGCATCGACTACGCGCTGCTGCTGGTGACCCGGCACGTCGAGTTCCTGCGCGCCGGCTTCGACCGGCGCGAGGCCGCGGGCCGCGCCGTCGCCACCGCCGGCCGGTCGGTGGTGTTCGCCGGCGCCACCGTGCTGGTCT
>JABFXA010000383.1 GCA_013361955.1 Nocardioidaceae bacterium | reverse complement strand
CCACGACGCGCGCGTGGTCGCGTAGGAACACCTTGAACAGGGTCGCGATCTGGTCGTTGCGGCTGCGCCCGGCCCGCAGCCGGCCGCCGAGCTCGGGGCCGACCTCCTCGAGCAGCAGCCGCTCCAGCGCACCGTGCACGTCCTCGTCGCCCTCGTCGGGGAGCAGGTCGCCGGCGCGGAAGCGGGCCTCCAGCCGGTCCAGCCCCGCGACCAGCCCGTCACGCTGCTCGTCGGTGAGCAGCCCGGCGCGGTGCAGCACCCGGGCGTGCGCGCGCGACCCGGCGAGGTCGTACGGCGCCAGCCGCCAGTCGAAGTGGGTCGACCGGGACAGCGCGGCCAGCTCCGGGGACGGGCCGGACGCGAACCGGCCGCCCCAGAGCGCGCCTTCGTTGGTGCTCACGGGTTCCTCTCGTCGGGTGTTCTCGAGGCTCACGCCTCGACCAGCGGGTCAGTCGGTGCCGGTCTCCATGGCGACGTGGTCGAGGGCCTCGTCGCCGGCGTCGCCCTCGGCGGCCGGGTTGCGGGCGATGCGCAGGGCGCCGCCGGACTCCAGCTCGCCGAACAGGTTGCCGTGCTCGACGAGCACGTGGCCCTGGTCCTGCGGCTGGGTCGCGTACGCCTCCAGCTTGGAGCGGGAGTCGGCGATGTCCAGGTTGCGCATGGTGAGCTGGCCGATCCGGTCGGTGGGACCGAACGCGGCGTTGTCGGTGCGCTCCATGGACAGCTTGTCGGGGTGGTACGAGAACGCCGGTCCCTCGGTGCGCAGCACGGTGTAGTCCTCCCCGCGCCGCAGCCGCAGGGTCACCGTCCCGGTCACCAGCGACGCGATCCAGCGCTGGATCGACTCCCGCAGCATCAGCGCCTGCGGGTCGAGCCAGCGGCCCTCGTACAGCAGCCGGCCGAGCCGGCGGCCCTCCGCGTGGTAGCTGGCGATGGTGTCCTCGTTGTGGATCGCGTTGAGCAGCCGCTCGTAGGCGATCCAGAGCAGCGCCATGCCGGGCGCCTCGTAGATGCCACGCGACTTGGCCTCGATGATCCGGTTCTCGATCTGGTCGGACATGCCGAGGCCGTGCCGGCCGCCGATCTCGTTGGCGGCGTGCACGAGCGCGACCGGGTCGTCGTACGTCCTGCCGGCGATCTCGACCGGGCGGCCCTCCGCGAAGCGGATCGTGACCTCCTCGGGTGCGATCTCGACGAGCGGGTCCCAGAACTTCACGCCCATGATCGGCTCGACGGTCTCCAGCGAGACGTCGAGGTGCTCCAGGGTCTTCGCCTCGTGGGTGGCGCCCCAGATGTTGGCGTCGGTGGAGTACGCCTTCTCCTGGCTGTCGCGGTACGGCAGGCCGTGCTCGGTGAGCCACTGGCTCATCTCGGTGCGGCCGCCGAGCTCGTGCACGAAGTCGGCGTCGAGCCAGGGCTTGTAGATCCGCAGCTGCGGGTTGGCGAGCAGGCCGTAGCGGTAGAACCGCTCGATGTCGTTGCCCTTGAACGTCGAGCCGTCGCCCCAGATGTCGACGCCGTCCTCGTGCATGGCGCGCACCAGCAGCGTGCCGGTGACGGCGCGGCCGAGCGGCGTCGTGTTGAAGTAGGCGCGACCGCCGGAGCGGATGTGGAACGCGCCGCAGGCGATCGCGGCGAGCCCCTCCTCGACCAGGGAGCGGCGGCAGTCGACGGCGCGGGCGATCTCCGCGCCGTACGCCATCGCGCGGCCGGGGATGCTGTCGATGTCGTGCTCGTCGTACTGGCCGAGGTTGGCGGTGTAGGTGCAGGGCACGGCGCCCTTGTCGCGCATCCACGCGACGGCGACGGAGGTGTCGAGCCCGCCGGAGAACGCGATGCCGACGCGCTCGCCCTTCGGCAGGCTGGTCAGGACCTTGCTCACGGGATGTCCTTCTCTGGGTCGTGGGAGTGCTCGGGGCCGGCGGACGACCCGTTCGCGAGCGCCAGCAGGCGCTCGGCGAGGGCCGGTCCGCCGTCGGGTCGTCGGCTGATCACCAGGACGGTGTCGTCGCCGGCGATGGTGCCGAGGATGTCCTCCAGCTCGGCACGGTCGAAGGCGGAGGCGAGGAACTGCGCGGCGCCCGGCGGCGTGCGCAGCAGCGCGAGGTTGGCCGAGGCGTCCGCGGAGGTGAGCAGCTCGCCGAGCAGGCGGGCGAGCCGGTTCTCCGAGGCCGCGGTCTCGGTGGCCGCGCGGGGCGTCCGGTCGCCGCCCTCGGCCGGGACCGCGTAGACGAGCGCACCGGAGGCCACCCGGACCTTGACCGCGTCGAGCTCGACGAGGTCGCGGGACAGCGTCGCCTGGGTGACGTGCACGCCGGCCTCGCCGAGGAGGTCGGCGAGCTCGGTCTGGGAGCGCACCTGGTGCCGGGCGAGCAGGTCGACGATCTTCTGCTGCCGGGCGCCCTTGGTCATCGGGATGCTCACGTCTGGTGCTCCATCAGCCAGGCGAGCAGCGCCTTCTGGGCGTGCAGGCGGTTCTCGGCCTCGTCCCACACCACGCTCTGGGGGCCGTCGATGACGTCGGCGGCGATCTCCTTGCCCCGGTACGCCGGCAGGCAGTGCATCACGATCGCGTCGGCCTTCGCGTGTCCGAGCAAGGGCGTGTCGACGGCGTAGGGCAGGAACGGCCGGCTGCGCTCCTCGGCCTCCCCCTCCGTGCCCATCGACACCCAGGTGTCGGTGACCACGACGTCGGCGTCGGTGACCGCGGCCACCGGGTCGACGACGTACGACGCGGAGCCGGCGGTCTCCCCCGCGATCCGCTCGGCCGTGGCGAGCACGTCGGCGTCGGGACCGAACCCGTCGGGGCCGCTGACCCGCACGTGCATGCCGGCGGTGGCGCAGGCGAGCAGGAACGAGTGCGACATGTTGGACGCCGCGTCGCCGAGGAACGCCACGGTCAGCCCGGCGAGCGTGCCCTTGTGCTCCTCGATGGTCTGCAGGTCGGCGAGCAGCTGGCAGGGGTGGAACCGGTCGGTGAGCGCGTTGACGACCGGCACACCGGCGTACGCGGCCATCTCGTCGATGCGCTCCTGGCCGTAGGTGCGCCAGACGACCGCCGAGACCATCCGGCCGAGCACCCGCGCGCTGTCGGCGACGGACTCCCGGACCCCGATCCGGGCGAGGGAGCCGTCGACGAGCATCGGGTAGCCTCCGAGCTCGGCGACCCCCGCGGTGAACGACGCCTGGGTGCGCAGCGTGGGCTTGTCGAAGATGATCGCCACCGCCCGCGGGCCCTCGAACGGACGCGCCTGGTGGCGGGCCGACTTGAGCGCCTTGGCCAGCGCCAGCACCTCGGCCTGCTCGACCGGGGAGAGGTCGTCGTCGCGGAGGAAGTGCCTGGTCATCCCGCGGCTCCGTAGGCCTCGTCGAGGATCGCCGGCCAGGCGTCGAGGAACTCCTGCGCCTGCTCGGCGGTGAGCACCAGCGGCGGTGCCAGCCGGATGGTGCGCGGCGTCGCCGGGTTGACGACGAACCCGTGCGCCTGCGCGACCTCGGCGACCTTCGGCGCCACCTCCTCGGACAGGTCGATGCCGACCAGCAGGCCGCGGCCGCGGACCGCGGTCACCCGCTCGTCCTGGACCCCGGTGCGCAGCACCTCGCCGACCTTGGTGGCGTTGTCGAGCAGCCCGTCCTTCTCGATCGTCTCGATGACCGCGAGGGCGGCGGCCGCGGCGACCGGGTTGCCGCCGAAGGTGGTGCCGTGGTTGCCCGGGCCGAGCAGCGCGCCGGCGTCGCCGACCGCGACCATCGCACCGATCGGGATGCCGCCGGCGAGGCCCTTGGCCAGCGTCACCACGTCGGCGGTGACGCCGCTGCCGTCGTGGGCGAACCAGGTGCCGGTGCGGCCCATCCCGCTCTGCACCTCGTCGAGCCACAGCAGCGCGCCGTGCCGGGAGGTGATCTCGCGGGCCGCGGCCAGGTAGCCCTCCGGCGGCTCGACGACCCCGGCCTCCCCCTGCACCGGCTCGACCACCACGGCCGCGGTGCGGTCGGTCACCGCAGCGGCGAGCGCGTCGGCGTCGCCGTACGGCACGAACGTGACGTCGCCCGGCAGCGGCTCGAACGGCTCCCGGTAGGCGGCCTTGGAAGTGAGCGCGAGCGCGGCCGCGGTGCGGCCGTGGAAGCTGCCCTCCATCGCGACCAGGTGCGTCCGGCCGGTGCGGCGGGTGAGCTTGAACGCCGCCTCGTTGGCCTCGGTGCCGGAGTTGGCGAAGAACACCTTGCCGCCGCCCTCGGGCAGGCCGAGGAGGGCCAGCAGCCGCTCGGCGAGGGACACCTGCGGCTCGGTGGCGAAGAAGTTCGAGACGTGGCCGAGCGTCTGCAGCTGGCGGGTGACCGCGTCGACGAGGGCCGGGTGGCCGTGCCCGAGGGCGTTCACCGCGATGCCGCCGAGCAGGTCGAGGTACCGGCGGCCGTCGGCATCCCAGACGTACGGCCCCTCGCCGCGGGCGAGCACCAGCTTCGGCGGGCCGAACGTGTTCATCAGCGACGCGGCGTACCGCTGCTGCACCTGCTCGGACTTGGTCATCTTCAGCTTCCTGACGTCGTGTAGTGCGCGGAGCGGATCTTGGTGGGGACGCCGGGCAGCACCTGGGTGCCGACGCCCTCGTTGGTGAAGATCTCCAGGAGCACGGCGTGCTCCTCGCGGCCGTCGACGACGGTGGCCCGCGGGACCCCGTTGCTGACCGCCATCAGGCAGGCACCCATCTTCGGCACCATGCCGCTCGCCAGCGTCGGCATCAGCTCCTCGAGGGCCTCGGGGCTGATCTCGCCGATCACGTCCTCGCTGTCGGGCCAGTCGCGGTACAGGCCCTCGACATCGGTCAGCACCAGCAGCTTCTCGGCCTCCAGCGCCACCGCCAGCGCGGCGGCCGCGGTGTCGGCGTTGACGTTGTGCACGGTGCCGTCGGCGTCGGGCGCCACCGAGGAGATCACCGGGATGCGGCCGGCGTCGACGAGGTCGCGGACCGCCTCGGGACGGACCTGGGCCACCTCGCCGACCAGGCCGAGGTCGACCTCCTCGCCGTCGACGACGGTGTTCGTGCGCTCGGCGGTGAACAGGCCGGCGTCCTCTCCGGACAGGCCGACCGCCAGCGGGCCGTGCTCGTTGATCAGGCCCACCAGCTCGCGCTGCACCTGCCCGACCAGCACCATCCGGACCACGTCCATGGTCTCCGGGGTGGTCACCCGCAACCCGCCCTTGAACTCGCTGTCGATGCCGAGCCGGTCGAGCATCGAGGAGATCTGCGGCCCGCCCCCGTGCACGACGACCGGGCGGAAGCCGGCCATCCGCAGGAACACGATGTCCTCCGCGAACGCCTGCTTGAGCCGGTCGTCGGTCATCGCGTTGCCGCCGTACTTCACCACGATCGTCTTGTCGTGGTAGCGCTTCAGCCAGGGCAGCGCCTGGGCGAGCGTGGCCGCCTTGGCCGTCGCCTTCTTCCAGGCCGGGTCGACGTCCTTGTCGGTCTCGATGGTCATCGGGTCGGGTCCTCAGCTGCTGTAGGCGGAGTTCTCGTGCACGTAGGCGTGCGTGAGGTCGTTGGTCCAGATCGTCGCGCGGGCGTCGCCGGCCTTCAGATCGACGGTCACGGTCACCTCGCGGCCGGACAGGTCGACCTTCGCGGGGTCCTCGTCGGGGGTGCTGTGCCGGCACACCCACACGCCGTTCATCGCGACGTCGAGGTCGGCCGGGTCGAACGCCGCCGACGTGGTGCCGATCGAGGCCAGCACCCGGCCCCAGTTCGGGTCCTTGCCGAACACCGCGGTCTTGAACAGGGCGCTCCGGGCGATCGAGCGGCCCACCTCGAGCGCGTCGTCCTCGCTGGCCGCCCCGCGCACGGTAATCGCGATCTCGTGGTCGGAGCCCTCGGCGTCGGCGAGCAGCTGCATGGCCAGGTCGGTGCAGGCGCGGGTGAGCGCCTCGGCGAGGTCCTCCTCGCTCGGCGTAATCCCACTCGCGCCGGACGCGAGCAGGGTGACGGTGTCGTTGGTGGACATGCAGCCGTCGGAGTCGAGCCGGTCGAAGCTGACCCGGGTCGCCGCCCGCAACGCGCGGTCGGCGGTGTCGGCGTCGACCTCGGCGTCGGTGGTGAGCACCACCAGCATGGTGGCCAGCTGCGGGGCGAGCATCCCGGCGCCCTTCGCCATCCCGCCGACGCTCCAGCCGCTGCCCTCGACCACGACCTGCTTGCTGACCGTGTCGGTGGTCATGATCGCCGCGGCGGCGTCCGGGCCGCCGTCGGCACCGAGGGCGCCGACCGCATCGTCGACGCCCTCGAGCAGCAGGTCGCGGTCGTTGGCGAGCCCGATCAGGCCGGTGGAGCACACCACCACGTCGACCGCGCCGATGCCCAGGCCGGCGGCGACCCGCTCGGCGACAGAGTGCGTGGTCTGGAAGCCGTCGGCGCCGGTGTAGCAGTTGGCGCCACCGGAGTTCAGCACCACTGCGCGCACCACGCCGTCCTTGACCACCTCCTGGCTCCACAGCACCGGGTTGGCCTTGCAGCGATTGGCGGTGAACACCGACGCCGAGGCGTACGACGGCCCCTGGTTGACCACGAGCGCCAGGTCCTTGGCGCCCGACGGCTTCAGGCCCGCGGTGACGCCGGCGGCGGTGAAGCCCCGCGGTGCGGTGACGCTCATGGCTGGATCTCCTCGTCGGTGACGGTGTGGCCGGCGTCCTGCCACGCCGCGGCGGCCGCGTCGGCGGCCTTGGCGGGGACCAGGATCCAGTCGGTGTCGTAGGTGGACAGGGTGAAGACGCTGATCTCCGCGTCGGCGAGCGGCGCCAGCAGCGTGCCGAGCACGCCGGTCAGGGCGAAGTCGAGCGGGCCGGCGACCTCGAAGGCCACGAACGGCCCCTCGCTGGTCGCCCGCCGCGGCACCGAGGTCGCGCCGCAGACCACGGAGGTCTCGTCGCGGGTGGCGGTGACGGAGACGAGCGTGCCGGTCGCGGCCCAGTCGGGTACGTCGGCGCCCGGCCCCAGCCGCACCACGGCCAGGTGCTCGACGTGCCGGGTGAGCTCGAACGCGTCGGTCACGGCGCGATCCCCACCGTGGTCAGCCCGGTGGTCTCCGGGAGCCCGAGCGCGAGGTTCATGCACTGCACCGCGGCCCCGCCGGTGCCCTTCGCGAGGTTGTCGACGGCCGCGACCGCGACCAGCCGGCCGGCCCTCTCGTCGACGGTGACCTGCAGGTGCACGCTGTTCGACCCGAGCACCGACTGGGTCTGCGGCCACTGCCCGGCGGGCAGCACGTGCACGAAGGGCTCGTCGCCGTAGGCCTTCTGGTACGTCGCGGCCGCCTCGTCGGCACTCACCGTGGTCGGTGCCGAGCAGGTGGCCAGGATGCCGCGCGACATCGGCACCAGCAGCGGCGTGAACGACACCCGCACGTCGGCGTCGGTCAGCAGCCCGAGGTTCTGGGTGATCTCCGGGGTGTGACGGTGCGTGCCGCCGACGCCGTACGCGCTGGCCGAGCCCATCACCTCGGAGCCGAGCAGGTGCGGCTTGGCTGCCTTGCCGGCACCGGACGTGCCGGACGCGGCGACCACCACCAGGCCGGCGGGGTCGACGATCCCGGCGGCGACGGCGGGCGCGAGGGCGAGGGTGGAGACCGTCGGGTAGCAGCCGGGCACGGCGACCCGGGTGGCGCCGCGGAGCACCGCGCGCTGGTCGCCGAGCTCGGGCAGGCCGTAGGGCCAGGACCCGGCGTGCTCGCCTCCGTAGAAGCGCTCCCACTCGTCGGCGTCGGTGAGCCGGAAGTCGGCGCCGCAGTCGATCACCACGGTCTCGTCGGGCAGCGCCCGGGCGAGCTCGCCGGACTGGCCGTGCGGCAGCCCGAGGAAGACCACGTCGTGCCCGGAGAGGGTCTCCACTGTGGTCTCGGCGAGCACCCGGTCGGCCAGCGGCACGAGGTGCGGCTGCAGCGCACCGAGGGTGGTGCCGGCGTTGGACCCGCCGGTGACCGCGCCGATCTCGACGTCCGGGTGACCCAGCAGCAGACGCAGCACCTCACCGCCTGCGTACCCGCTGGCTCCCGCGACGGCTGCTCGGATCGTCATGTGCATGACTATACAGGAAAGTGCATATGGAGTCGCCCGCGGGGGCCTGTGACCCTCGTCTCCTGCCCGGGCCGCCCCCACGTGAAACCACGGTGAAGCCGCGCTGAAACCACTCTGCCCCACCCTGGCCGGCATGAACGACACCCACCTGGACCACCTGGCCGTGCGGGCCACCGGCCTGGTCAAGACGTTCGCGGACCTCCGGGCCGTTGACGGGATCGACCTCGAGGTGCGCCGCGGCGAGATCTTCGGCGTCCTCGGGCCCAACGGCGCCGGCAAGACCACGATGCTCAAGATGCTGGCCACGCTGCTGCCGATCGACGGCGGCGAGGCGGAGGTGTTCGGCGTCGACGTCCGGACCCGGCCGCACGAGATCCGCCAGCTGCTGGGCGTGACCGGGCAGTACGCCTCCGTCGACGAGAACCTCACCGGCCGCGAGAACCTGTGGCTGTTCGGCCGGCTGCAGGGCCTGCCCGCGGCGACGGCCCGCGCCACGACGGCCCGGCTGCTGGAGCAGTTCGGGCTGGAGGACGCGGCCGACAAGCCGATCTCCCAGTTCTCCGGCGGCATGCGCCGGCGCCTGGACCTGGCGGCCAGCCTGATCACCCGCCCGCCGCTGATCTTCCTCGACGAGCCGACCACCGGCCTCGACCCGCGCACCCGCGGGCAGATGTGGGACACCATCCGCTCGTTGGTCGCCGACGGCTGCACCGTGCTGCTGACCACCCAGTACCTCGACGAGGCCGACCAGCTCGCGGACCGCATCGCGGTGATCGACCACGGCGTCAAGGTGGCGCAGGGCACCCCCGACGAGCTCAAGACCTCGGTCGGCAGCTCCACGCTGCAGCTGCAGCTCACCGACGCCGACGACCTCGGCACCGCCACGTCCGTCGTACGGCGGCTGCTCGGCGAAGAGCCGGTGCCGACCCCGGAGGCCGCGCGGCTGAACGTCGCGCTGGCCGACGCGGACCAGGCCGCCGACGTGCTGATCGCGCTCCGCCAGACCGGTGTGAGCATCACCTCGGTCTCGGTGCAGAAGCCCACCCTCGACGAGGTGTTCCTCGCCCTGACCGGCCACGGCGCCGAGCCGGACTCCCCCGCCGACGAGCAGGCCGACGAGCGCACCCTGGAGGTGCCGGCATGACCACCCTGACCACCGACCTCGACGTACCCGTCCGCCGCGACCCGCTCGACGGCGTGCGTGCGCACATCTCGGTGCGCGACACCGTGAGCCAGACGATGACGATGGCCTGGCGGGCCACCAAGAAGATGCGCCGCAACCCGGAGCAGTTCTTCGACGTGCTGATCCAGCCGATCCTGTTCACGGTGATGTTCGCCTACATCTTCGGCGGCGCGATCTCCGGCGACGTGAAGTCGTACCTGCCGCTGATGATCCCGGGCATCCTGGCGCAGACCGTGCTGACCGCTTGCATCGCCACCGGCACCCAGCTGCGCGAGGACATGGACAAGGGCGTCTTCGACCGGTTCAAGGCGCTGCCGATCGCGCGGGTCGCCCCGCTGGCCGGGCCGATGGTCGCCGACCTGCTGCGCTACCTGATCGCGACCGTGCTGACCTTCGCGATGGGCTTCGTGATGGGCTACCGCCCCGGCGGCGGCGTCCCCGGCGTCCTCGCGGCCGGTCTGCTGGTGGTGCTCTGCGGCTGGTCGATGGCGTGGATCTTCACGTTCGTCGGCACCATCGGCCGCAGCGCGCAGAGCGTGCAGGGCATCTCGATGATGGTCATGTTCCCGCTGACCTTCGTGTCCAACGCGTACGTGCCGGTGAGGACCATGCCGGACTGGCTGCAGGCGTTCGTGAACATCAACCCGGTCTCGCACGTGGTCGCCGCGACCCGCTCGCTGGCCAACGACGGCGCGTTCACCTCCGAGGTCGGCTGGGCGCTGCTCGCCTGCGCGGCCGTCGTAGCGATCTTCGCGCCGCTCTCGGTGAAGGTCTTCACCCGGAAGATGTGAGCGGCCCAAGGTCCGCACAACCCGCACCCATGAGGCTGCCCCGGACAGGTCGGGCGACCTGTCCGGGGCCGTCGAGGAGGGTGAGCCGATGCGCGCACGCGGGTGGGGCTGGGTTGCGGTGCTGGTGGCGGCGCTGCTGACGGCGGGCTGCTCCGGGCAGTCCCCGCACGACGCCCACCAGGCCGCCCCGAAGCTGGTCCGGACGGCGGCGGACCGCACCGCCTGCGCCGAGGTCCAGCGCGTCTTCCTCCACCTGGCCGTGCTCTCCGGCCACTGGGACCGGGAGCGGCAGCCGTTCGACCGCACCACGGCGGCTGCCTTCAACCCGCTGAACCACGAGCTGCGCGACCAGGCCCGGACCGCCTCGACCCGGCAGCTGCGGGTCGCGATCGAGCGGAACGCGGACGCGCTCGGCGCCCTGACCGAGGCGATGGACACCCACCGGGCCGGGCAGGTGCGGTCCGCGCTGTCCGAGACCCGCCGGGCGTACGCCGCCCTGCCGGCGTGCGCGCACAGCAGCGACGCCCAGCTCCGCGCCGCGACCCGCTCGCAGAGCACC
>JABFXA010000044.1 GCA_013361955.1 Nocardioidaceae bacterium | reverse complement strand
CGGCCACGGTCCGCGAGGTGGTGTCGTCGGGCCGGCTGTCGCACCGCCGGCCGTTCCTGCCGTCGCGCCGCGAGGACCGGGCGGCCGGCGAGTCGGCGATCGGTGCGGTCGGGCTGGCCGAGCGGGCCCGCGACGGGGTGGCCACGCTCTCCGGCGGGCAGCAGCAGCGGGTGCTCATCGCGCGGGCGCTCGCCGGCGAGCCCGACCTGCTGGTCCTCGACGAGCCGACGGCGGGGGTCGACCTGGCCTCCCAGCAGGTGTTCGCCGACGCGCTCTCGGTGCTGGTCCGCCGCGGCGTGACGATCGTGCTGGTCGCCCACGAGCTCGGCCCGCTCGGGCCGCTGGTGGACCGGACCCTGGTGATGCGCGACGGCCGGGTGGCCTACGACGGGCCGCCGATCGACGTGTTCACCGACGCCGACGAGCACGCTCACCACCACGCGCACGACCTGGTCGCCGACCCCACGCCGACGGTGGCCGGCCCGCTCGACCGGACGGAGCGACCCTCATGAGCCTGCTCTCCTACGACTTCGTGGTCCGGGCCCTGCTCGGCGCGCTGTTCACCGGCCTGGCCGCGCCCGCCGTCGGCACCTACCTGGTGCAGCGCCGGCTGGCGTTGATGGGCGACGGCATCGGGCACATCGCGGTCACCGGCGTCGCGCTGGGCCTGCTCACCGGCGCCGCGCCGACCCTCACCGCGGTCGTCGTCGCCGTGCTCGGCGCGGTGCTGATCGAGGTGATCCGCACCACCGGCCGCACCAGCGGCGATGTCGCGCTGGCGCTGCTGTTCTACGGCGGCATCGCCGGCGGTGTGCTGATCACCGGCATCGCCGGGCAGAGCGCGGCGACCCTGAACACCTACCTGTTCGGCTCCATCACCACGATCTCGCCCGCCGACATCTGGGTGACGATGGTGCTGGCGGTCGTCCTCGTGGTGGTCGCGGTCGGGCTGTCCCCGCAGCTGTTCACGGTCGCCCAGGACCAGGACTTCGCGCGGGTCGCCGGCCTGAACGTCCGCTTCTACAACCTGCTGGTCTCGGTGATGGCCGCGGTCACCGTGACCGTCGCGATGCGGACCGTCGGGCTGCTGCTGGTCAGCGCGCTGATGGTGGTGCCGGTGGCCGCCTCGCAGCAGGTCACCCGCGGGTTCCGCGCCACCCTGTTCGCGGCGATGGGCCTGGGCACGCTGGCCTCGGTCGCCGGGGTCTGGGTGTCCGCGTACGTCGACGCCGCCCCCGGGGCCACGATCGTGCTGCTCGCGCTGGCCGGGTTCGCGCTCGCCTACCCCGTCGGGGTCTGGCTGCGCCGGCGCGAGCGGATCCGGCAGCCGTTCGCGGCCGAGCCGGCCGACGAGTACGTCGTGCCGGACGACGCGCGGCACACCGCCGTACCGGAGGCGCACGCGCACGAGCACGGCGAGGACTGCGGCCACCCGGCGGTGCCGCACGGCGACCACGTCGACTACGTCCACGACGGCCACCGGCACGCGCCGCACGGAGGGCACTATGACGAGCACTGAGCAGCCCGGACCGGCGCTCCCCGAGGGCACCCGGCCGACGCGGCAGCGGCGGGCGGTCGCCGGCGCGCTGCAGCGGTTCGAGGACTTCCGCAGCGCCCAGGAGATCCACGACCTGCTGCGCCGCGGCGGCGAGAACGTCGGGCTGTCCACGGTCTACCGCACGCTGCAGGCGCTCGCCGACAGCGGCGAGGTCGACGTGCTGCGCACCGAGGACGGCGAGGCGGTCTACCGGCGGTGCAGCACCTCGCACCACCACCATCTGGTCTGCCGGTCCTGCGGGCGCACCGTCGAGGTGGAGGGCCCGACCGTGGAGCGATGGGCGGACGCGATCGCCGGCGAGCACGGGTTCACCGACGTCAGCCACACGCTGGAGATCTTCGGCACCTGCCCGGAGTGCTGACTACGAGGGTTCGTTCGGGACCGCGCCGCCGTAGCGGCGGTCCCGCGCGGCGTAGATCTCGATGGCCTTCCACAGCGCCAGCCGGTCGACGTCCGGCCAGAGGATGTCGGTGAACACCATCTCGGAGTAGGCCGCCTGCCAGAGCATGAAGTTGGACAGCCGCTGCTCCCCCGACGTCCGCCAGACCAGGTCGGCGTCGGCGAGCTCGGGGACGTAGAGGTGCCGGGCGAACGTCTTCTCGTCGACCTTGTCGGGGTTGACCCGGCCCTCGGCGACGCCGCGGGCGATCGCGCGCGCGGCGTCGGCGATCTCGGCACGGCCGCCGTAGTTGACGCACATGGTCAGCGTCAGCACGTCGTTGTCGCGGGTCAGCTCCTCGGCGACCCGGAGCTCCTTGATCACCGAGCGCCACAGCCGCGGCGCCCGGCCGGCCCACCGCACCCGCACGCCGAGCTCGTGCATCTCGTCGCGGCGCCGCCGGATCACGTCGCGGTTGAAACCCATCAGGAACCGCACCTCGTCGGGCGACCTGGTCCAGTTCTCGGTGGAGAACGCGTACGCCGAGACCGCCTTCACGCCGATCTCGATGGCCCCCTCGACGACGTCGAACAGGGAGTGCTCGCCGCGCTCGTGCCCGACGGTGCGCGGCAGCCCGCGCTGCTTGGCCCAGCGGCCGTTGCCGTCCATCACGATCGCGACGTGCTTCGGCACCAGCTCGCCCGGGATCGCCGGCGGCCGCGCACCCGAGGGATGCGGGCTGGGCAGGCGGACCTCCCGCCGGGCCTTCTTGCGCACCAAGACACGTCCTCCCTTTTCGTGGAACTGCCAACGGGTCAGGTTCGTTGACAGGTCACCCGGACTCCCGGGTCCGAGCACCCGTGGCACCCACAGCACGATCCAACACGATCATCGACGACCGAGTGAATCTCCCGGAGGGCGGCATGGAGACGGCCAACGTACAGATCGAGCAGCAGATGACCGTGCTGCTACGGCGGGTGCAGCGCATCCACCTGAGCACGACGACCGGCGACGTGAACCTCGAGCGGTCCGCGTACGGCATCATGTGCAAGCTCGCCGACGAGGGGCCGCAGCGCCTGGGGGCGCTGGCGTCGGCGTTCGGGCTCGACCCCTCGACGATCACCCGGCAGGTGCAGGCGCTGGAGGAGATCGGGCTGGCCGAGCGAAGCTCCGACCCCACCGACCGGCGGGCGTCGATCCTGGACCTCACCGCCGAGGGGCGGGGGATCCTCGACACCACCCGGCAGCACCGCCGCAACCGGCTGCAGGAGGCGCTGTCGGACTGGAGCGAGGCGGACCTGACCGACTTCGGCCGACTGCTCAAGGAGTTCAACGCCTCGCTCGACCGGCTGCTCGAGGAAGGCTGACCGCCGACACAGCACCGGCTGCCGGGCCCGGTGGGTGCCGCGGGGGAGAATGGCCCCCGTGGGGCTCTACCGGGACGAGGCAGTGGTGCTGCGCACCCAGAAGCTGGGTGAGGCGGACCGCATCGTCACGCTGCTCACCCGCGGGTCCGGCCGGGTGCGCGCCGTCGCCAAGGGGGTACGCCGGACCAGCTCGCGGTTCGGCTCGCGGCTGGAGCCGTTCACCCACGTCGACCTGCAGCTCGCCGAGGGCCGCTCCCTCGACGTGGTCACCCAGGCGGTGACGCTGGACCCGTTCGCGGGCCGGATCGGGTCCGACTACGAGCGGTACACCGCCGGCACCGTGATGCTGGAGACCGCCGAGCGGCTGGTCATCGAGGACAAGGAGCCCGCGCTGCAGCAGTTCCTGCTGCTCGTCGGCGCGCTCCGCGCGATGTGCGAGACCGGCCGGGCCCCGCACCAGGTGCTGGACTCGTTCCTGCTGCGCTCGCTGGCGGTAGCCGGCTACGCGCCGTCGTTCGAGGTGTGCGCGCGCTGCGGCACCGAGGGCCCGCACCGGTCGTTCAGCCCCGCGGCCGGCGGGATGCTGTGCAGCCTGTGCCGGGTGCCCGGGGCGGCGAGCCCGGCGCCGGAGACGGTGCGGCTGCTCGGGGCGCTGCTGGCCGGCGACTGGCCGGTGGTCGAGGAGAGCCAGCCGCGGCACCGCAAGGAGGCGAACGGGCTGGTCGCCGCCTACCTGCAGTGGCACCTCGAGCGCGGGCTGAAGTCGCTCGCGCACGTCGAGCGCTGACCCGCGCTCAGTCCTCGGCGGTGCGGTCCGGCACCAGCACCGTGACGTCGGCCCAGATGCCCGGGTCGCCGAGCGCCCGCGCCACCGCCACCCGGTGGTGGCCGTCGACCACGTAGTACCCGCCGTCGGGCGCCCGGTACAGCACCACCGGCGGTACGTCGACCCCGCCGCTGCGGGCCGCGAACACCGAGGAGTACCGCGGCCACGCCCCCGCCCCGACCGGGTCGAACCGGGCGTCGAACAGCTGCCGCCCGCCGACCGTGCCGACGATCCGCCGCAGCGGCACCTCGCACTCGCCGAGGTGCCGGCCCACGTGCAGCCCCGCGGTGTCCAGGGCGCGCAGCAGCACCGCGCAGCGCCGGCCGGTGAGCGCCATCCGCAGCGCCCAGCGGGTGTGCCGGGACCGCGCCGCGTCGAACGCGCGCTGGGTGTCCACCCAGCCCACGTCGGTGCCGACCCGGAAGACCTTGGCCGCCACGGCGGCCAGCAGCACGGGCACGGCTGCCCAGAGCAGCATCGCGGTCGTCGACGTCATGGCCACCTCCTCGGTCCCCTGGAGAACCCGCGGTCCGCGGGGACGCATCCCGCGACCGCGGATCGGTCCAGGCCAGCAGGCGGGAGGCCGGCGGCACACCCCGGCGCCACCGGCCTCCCGCACTCACCGACCTTCGACGACCGGGTGGATCCGGTCGGCCACGAGGCCGTGCGCCTCGCGGTGCACCGCGGCCGCGGTCTCGGCATCGGGCGCCTCGACGAGGCAGAACGCCTTCGACTCGGCCTCGTCGACCCAGTAGCTGCGGTACGTCACGCCGTACCGGCTCTGGACCTCGACGTCCTGCGCGTGCGCCCCGGCGACGTCGGCTGCCGTGGTGCCCTCGGGCAGGTTCTCGTGCACGTCCATGAAGAGTGGCATCTGCTGCTCCTGACGGTTCTGGATTGTCTGACACACTGAGTCTCGTGCCGGGGCAGCACGCGTTCCATGACCGCGTCCCCGCCGTACCTGACCGGGACCCCACGGCGGCGCTCTCCGACGCGCTCGACCGGTTGCGGCTGCAGGGCGCGATCTTCCTGCGCGGCGAGTACTCCGAGAGCTGGGCCTACGAGTCCATGACGTCGCGGGAGACCGCGGCCGTCCTGGCGCCTGGCGCGGAGCGGGTGGTGCTGTTCCACGTCGTCAGCTCCGGGCGCTGCTGGGTGGAGACCGACGACGGCGACCGCCGGTGGGCCGACCCCGGAGACGTGATCGTGCTCCCGTACGGCGACCGGCACCGGATGGGCGGCGTCGCCGACGCGGAGCTGGTGTCCATGCGCAGCCTGCTCACCCCGCCGCCGTGGCGGGAGATGCCGGTGATCCGGTACGGCGCGGGTGGCGCGCACACCGACGTGGTGTGCGGCTACCTGACCAGCGACGACCCGCTCTTCGACCCGCGGATGCGGGCGCTGCCGCCGGTGTTCGTGGTCAGCCCGCCGCCGGGCCCGGCCCGGGAGTGGGTGCGCGCCAGCATCGACTACGCGCTGCAGCGCACCACCCGGGTGTCCGCCGACCGGATCGCCGCCCCGCCGCAGCTGGTGCAGCCACTGGTCACCGAGGTGCTGAAGCTGCACCTGCAGAGCGCCCAGGAGGTCTCGCAGGGCTGGATCCGCGGGCTGCACGACCCGGTGGTGGCGCCGGCGATGGCGCTGATCCACCAGCAGCCGGAGCGCAAGTGGACGGTCGCCGCGCTCGCCGCCGCCGGCCACGTGTCGGCCTCGGGGCTCGACGAGCGGTTCCGGTCGGTGCTCGGGGTGCCGCCGATCCGCTACCTGACCGGGTGGCGGATGCACGTCGCCCGCGACCTGCTCTCGGGCACCCGGCTGTCGCTGTACGCCGTGGCGCGGCGGGTGGGCTACGACTCCGAGGAGGCGTTCAGCCGGGCGTTCAAGCGCGCGCACGGCGTCGCGCCGGGGGCCTGGCGCGTCGCCGCTGGGTGAGGCGGGTGGTCAGCGGGCCTGCCGGTCGCTCTGGGGAGCGCTCCAGCAGCGGGACACGAAGTCGATCGCCTCGGCGTTGAGCCGGTCGGGCCGGGCCCGCCACTCCAGCACGCTGCGGGCCCGCAGGAACCGGCCCTGCGGCAGCTCGCCGGCCAGCATCGCGGCGTCGGCCGCCGGGTGGATCGGGTCGCGCGGGTGCCCGACCACCAGCGCCGGCGCCTGGATCTGCCGGCGGCGCTTGCTGGAGGGCGCGATCCGTCCGAAGAAGATCCCGTGGATCGCCGCGGCCATCGGCGCCGGCCGCTGGTCGAGGGTGTCGAGGGCGATGCCGGTCCAGAACGGCACCACCCCGCGGGGCACCGCGCGGCTCACCCGGCGCACCAGGTCGACGCCGACCGGCACGAACCGGGCCGCGAACAGCAGCGGCCCGAACGCGATCAGTCCGGCCTCGAGCGCGTTGTCGAGCACCGGCATCTCCAGCAGCAGCCCGCGCACCCGGTCGGGCGCGGCGTCGGCCACCTCGAGCGAGACGTTGGCCCCCAGCGACGTACCCCCGACGACGGCCTGCTCGGCGCCCAGGTGGTCGAGCAGCGCGACGACCTGCTCGCCGAACGCGGTCATCGAGTAGGTCTTGGGGTCCTGCGGCCGGTCGGAGCGGCCGTGCCCGAGCAGGTCGAGCGTGACCACGTGGAAGCCGGCACCGGCCACCGCCCGGGCCAGCGGCTGGTGCATCCGGCGCGGGAACAGCTGCGCGTGCAGCAGCACCACCCACTGGTCGCCCGCGCCGTACTCGGTGTACTCCAGGCGGTGCCCGTCGACGAAGACCTGCCCGACGCGCTCCGACACCAGGGTGACCACGCCGCGAGGATAGCCAGCCATCGACGTGGTTGGGTGGACCCCATGCCCGGGTCGAGACGCAGGTCGATGCACGTCGTGGTGATGGGGGTGTCCGCGACGGGCAAGACAGAGGTCGGCAAGCAGCTCGCCGAGGAGCTCGGCTGCGAGTTCGTCGAGGGCGACTCGCTGCACCCGCGCGCGAACATCGAGAAGATGGAGAACGGCGTCCCGCTCACCGACGACGACCGGTGGCCGTGGCTCGAAGCCATCGGCTCGCGGATCGCCGAGCTCGACCGGGCCGGCTCGTGCACGGTGGTGACCTGCTCGGCGCTGAAGCGCGCGTACCGCGACGTGCTCCGCCGGGCGGCACCGGTGTTCTTCGTGCACCTGGACGCGCCGTACACGGTGCTGGAGCAGCGGATGTCGCAGCGTTCCAAGCACTTCATGCCGACCTCGCTGCTCGCGTCGCAGTTCGAGACGCTGGAGCCGCTCGACGACGACGAGGCGGGCGCGGTGGTCGACGTGGAGCCGCCGCTCGACGAGGTGGTCGAGGAGGCGGTCAACGCCGTGCGGGTGCAGTACACCGACTGAGCCGATGAGCGAGGCGCAGGAGCGGACCAACCGGGCGATGCTGCGGGTCCGCGACACCATCGACCGGGAGTACGACGCGCCGCTCGACCTGGCCGCGCTGGCCCGGGTCGCGCACGTGTCGCCGGACCACCTGATCCGGACGTTCCGCGCGGTGTTCGGCGAGACCCCGCACCGCTACCTGCAGCGGCGACGCGTGGAGCGGGCGATGTTCCTGTTGCGCACCACCGACCTCGACGTCACCGACGTCTGCCTGGCGGTCGGGTTCACCAGCCTGGGCAGCTTCAGCCGGACGTTCTCGGCGATCGTCGGGCAGTCGCCGTCGGCGTACGCGACCTCGGGCACGATGCCGCCGGCCCCGGGCTGCTTCACGATGGCCTGGATGCGGCCGAGCACGTTCACGCACGACGCGGCCAAGCCGTCGGTTTCGGAGAAGCGGCCCGGCCCGGCGGCGCACTAGCGTCGCGGCCATGAAGCTCAGCCACAACCGCCTCTCGTCCATCTACGTCCTCGACCAGGACCGGGCGCTCGACTTCTACGTCGGCGTCCTCGGCCTGGAGGTCGCCACCGACGCCGACCTCGGGTTCATGCGCTGGCTCACCGTGCGGGTGCCCGGCGACGACAAGGAGATCCTGCTGGAGAAGCCCGGCCCGCCCGCGCACGACCCGGA
This sequence comes from Nocardioidaceae bacterium, assembly GCA_013361955.1. Taxonomy (GTDB): domain Bacteria; phylum Actinomycetota; class Actinomycetes; order Propionibacteriales; family Nocardioidaceae; genus Nocardioides_B. The sequence continues at coordinate 2,451 of JABFXA010000044.1, read as the reverse complement.
CACCGCCGAGCGGGTCCGCGAGCTGGTGTCGAAGGGCGCCGGCGGCGGCTGGCTCGGCTTCCAGGTCGACGACGTCGACGCCGTGCACGCCGAGCTCGTCGAGCAGGGCGTCGAGATCACCCAGCCGCCCACCGACATGGCGTACGGCCGCGACATCGGCCTGCGGGACCCGTTCGGCAACAACCTGCGCATCGGCAACATCACCGCTGGCTGAGGTGCGAGCCCGCCAGGGCGGGCGTCGAAACCAGCGGGACGTGACCTGGTTTCGAGGCTCGCTCCGCTCGCACCTCAACCAGCGACGGTCGCGGTGACGAGCAGGTACTCCCAGCGCATCACGCCGCCGGAGACGTGGCGGTCGCCGAGGTCGGCCAGCGCCTGGTCCAGGGCGGCGACGCGGTCGGGGTCGGCGGCCAGCGAGGAGTACACGGCGATCGTCGGGCCGTAGCACTGCTTGAAGAAGTCCCGGAACTCCGCGCCGGTGGCGAACCGGTCCACCTCGAGCTCCGTGCGGGTCGCGGTGAGGTCGGTGACCCGGTCGCCCAGCAACTCGCGCACGTGCGCCTCGTCGCCCCACAGCGGCGGCGGCTGGGCGCCCGCGGGCGGCGGCGGGGCGTACGGCTTCATGGTCGCGAACATCTGGCCGATGAAGCCCTCCGGCGTCCAGCTGAGCAACCCGATCCGTCCCCCCGGACGGGTGACCCGGACCAGCTCGTCGGCGGCCGGCCGGTGGTGCGGCGCGAACATCACGCCGACGCACGAGATCACCGCGTCGAACGTGGCGTCCTCGTACGGCAGCGCCTCGGCGTCGCCGACCTCCCAGGCCAGCGTGGCGCCGGCCGCCTCCGCCTCGGCCCGACCGACGTCGAGCAGCTCGGGCGTCAGGTCGGAGGCGGTCACGTCGGCGCCCGCGAGGGCGGCCGGGATCGCCGCGTTGCCGGAGCCGGCGCCCACGTCGAGGACCTTCTCGCCGGGGCCGATACCGGTGGCGCGCACCAGCACCGGGCCGAGCGCCGGGATCACGTCGGTGGCCACCGCGGGGTAGTCGCCGAGCGCCCACATCGCGCGGTGCTTGGCCTTGATGTCGGGTGTGGTCGTGGTGTCGGTCATGTCGGTTTCCCTCCTGTGCTTCCTGGTGGCACCACCCTCGCCGCGACCGGCGGACCTCCTCCAGTCACGGATCTGAGCCGCTGCTGGTACAGCATCTGTACTGGCGTCGAACGACGGGTCGGGCGTCTACTGGCTCTCGACGAGACGGAGGGGCTCATGTCGACGTACGGCCAGTTCTGCCCGGTCGCGAAGGCGATGGAGGTGCTCGACGAGCGCTGGACGATGCTGGTGCTGCGCGAGCTGCTGACCGGCAGCCGGCACTTCAACGAGCTGCGTCGCGGGGTGCCGAAGATGTCACCGGCGCTGCTGTCCAAGCGCCTGCGCTCGCTGGAGCGGGTGGGGGTGATCCGGCGGTCCGAGGCCGACGGCCGGATCCGGTACACCGTCACCGAGTGCGGCGAGGAGCTGCGCCCGGTGGTCGAGGCGATCGGCGCCTGGGGCGTGCGGTGGATCGGCGAGCTGGGCGAGGAGGACCTCGACCCGCACCTGCTGATGTGGGACGTGCAACGGACCGTCCCGGTCGAGGCCTGGCCGCGCGGGCGCACGGTGCTGGCGTTCCGGTTCACCGACGTGGAGCCGAAGGTCGGCCGGTGGTGGCTGTGCGTGACCGGCGACGAGGTGGACATCTGTGACTACGACCCCGGCTACGAGGTGACCGGCACCATCGAGTCGACGCTGCGCACCATGGTCGAGATCTGGCGCGGCGACCAGGGCTGGACCCAGGCGATGCGGTCCGGCTCGGTGACCGTCGACGGGCCGCGCACGCTGACCCGGGAGGTACCGCGCTGGCTCGGCCAGTCCACGCTCGCGGTGGTGCCGCGGCCCGCCTGAAAACGTCGTGCGGAGGGTCGGCGCCGGCTGACATGCTCACCCGCGTGACGCGCACGGACAGCCTGCTCGCGACCCTGGAGACGTACTACGACACCGCTCCGCGGGCCAACGCCACGGTCGAGGAGGTCGGGCCGTTCACGCTGTTCGTGAAGGCCCGCCAGGCCACCTGGGACTACTACGCGCGGCCGCGCCTCGGCCACGACGGTGAGGTGACGCGGGCGGACGTCGACGCGGTCCGCGCCCGGCAGCGCGAGCTCGGCGTCCCGGAGAACCTCGAGTGGGTGCACGAGACCACGCCGTCCCTGCTGGCCGCGGCGCGCGCGTCCGGGCTGCCGGTCGAGGAGTGCCCGCTGCTGGTGCTCGCGGAGCCGGTGCCGCCGGTGCCCGGCGTCGACGTGCGGGTCCTCGGCCCCGACGCCGACCTCGGTGCGGTGGTCGGCGCGATCGGCGCCGGCTTCGAGGGCACCGACGAGGTGCGCCCCGCGGCCACCACCCGCCAGCCCGCGATGATGC
>JABFXA010000276.1 GCA_013361955.1 Nocardioidaceae bacterium | reverse complement strand
GCACCGGACCGGCGCATCAGCGCGCGCAGCCGGGCCACGACCTCCTCGAGGCTGAACGGCTTGGTGACGTAGTCGTCGCCGCCCGCGGTGAGCCCGGCCACCCGGTCCTCCACTGCGTCGCGGGCGGTGAGGAAGAGCACCGGGACGTCGGGGTGGTGGCCGCGCATCCGGCGCATTACCTCCATCCCGTCGAAGTCCGGGAGCATCACGTCGAGCACCACCGCGTCCGGCCGGTCCTCCTTGGCCATCGCGACCGCCTTGGTGCCGCTCTTCCGATCTGACACCTGCCAGCCCTCGTAGCGCAGCGCCATCGCGAGCAGCTCGGCGATGTTGACCTCGTCGTCGACGACGAGGACGCGCAGCGGGCTGCCGTCGGGGCGGGTGAGTCCGGAGGGGGGTGCACTCGTCACGGCGACCAGCATTCCAACCGAGGTCGGGCGGCGGCTAGGAGGTTCCTGTGAGCCGGCTGTGAACACGTCCCGTCCGCCGATTCGGTCGCCGCAGGCGACATATGCCCATGAAACGGTCGCGAGATCACGGTTTGATGACGGATTCGTCGTGAAATCACCCGTCCTGGGCATGGAATCCGTCGTTCGGCCACTGCCATACTCCGGCCATGTCCCCGGCGGTCAGCCTCCGCGCCCTGCGCAAGACGTTCGGTGCGGTCACGGCCGTCGACGGCATCGACCTGGACATCGAGGACGGCGAGTTCTTCGCGATGCTGGGTCCTTCCGGCTCCGGCAAGACCACCGTGCTCCGGATGATCGCCGGCTTCGAGCCGCCCACCGAGGGCCAGGTGCTGCTGGGCGACCGCGACGTCACCGGCCTGCCGCCGTTCGCCCGCGACGTCAACACCGTCTTCCAGGACTACGCGCTGTTCCCGCACGATCTTCCGCGTGAAGAAGGTACCCTCAGCGCAGCGCCGTCCGCGTGCCGAGGAGGCGCTGGAGACCGTCCGGCTGTCCGGGTACGCCGCCCGCCGGCCGCACGAGCTCTCCGGCGGCCAGCGGCAGCGCGTCGCGCTGGCCCGGGCCCTGGTCAACCGGCCGCGCGTGCTCCTGCTCGACGAGCCGCTCGGCGCGCTCGACCTCAAGCTCCGTCGCGAGATGCAGATCGAGCTCAAGGCCATGCAGCGCGACGTCGGCATCACCTTCGTGTTCGTGACCCACGACCAGGAGGAGGCGCTGACGATGAGCGACCGGATCGCGGTGTTCCGCGAGGGGTCGGTCGAGCAGGTCGCCACCCCGGTCGAGCTGTACGAGGCGCCGGCCACCCCCTTCGTCGCCGGCTTCGTGGGCACGTCGAACCTGCTCGAGGGTGCGGCGGCCGTGCGCATCGTCGGGACGCCCGGGCCGGTGAGCATCCGACCGGAGAAGATCGTGCTCACTCCCGGCCGCGAGGCACGGTCCGGCACCGACGACGAGTGCCGCGCGTCCGGCGTGGTCAGCGAGGTCGTGTACCTCGGTGCGTCGACGCTGTCGGTCGTCGACCTCGACGAGTCCGGCCGGCTGACCGTCGTCCAGCAGAACCTGGAGAGCTCCCTGACGCACGCGCTCGCCCGCCGCGGCGAGCCCGTGACGCTGACGTGGCAGCGCGACCACGTCGTCCCTCTCGGGACCCCCGCAGCGTCCGTCGAACCGGTGGCGGCGCGTTCCTCCGAGGAGACCAGATGAACAGAACGACCACGACCCTGGCCGCCGTCGCCGGGCCGCTGCTGCTCGCGTCGGTGCTCACCGCGTGCGGCACCTCCGGCGGCAGCGACACCGCCGGCGAGCCCGCGGCCCAGGGCTTCACCGCGCCCGACGTACCGATGCAGGAGTCGCTCGGCCAGAAGGAGGGCGAGGTCGGCATCCTGGCCTGGCCCGGCTACGCCGAGGACGGCACCAACGACAAGACCGTGGACTGGGTGACGCCGTTCGAGAAGCAGACCGGCTGCCAGGCCAACGTGAAGTACTTCGGCACCTCCGACGAGGCGCTGAACCTGATGAAGACCGGCGAGTACGACGTGGTGTCGGCCTCCGGCGACGCGTCCCTGCGGCTGATCGCCTCGGGCGACGCCGCGCCGGTGAACACCGACCTGCTGAAGAGCTACGCCGACATCCAGCCGTTCCTGAAGGACCGCGACTGGAACTCCGTGAACGGCCAGATGTACGGCATCCCGCAGGGCTGGGGCGCGAACCTGCTGATGTACCGCACCGACAAGGTGAAGCCGGCGCCCACCGGGTGGGACGCGGTGTTCGAGAAGGACTCGCCGTACGCCGGCAAGATCACCGCCTACGACTCGCCGATCTACATCGCCGACGCCGCGCTGCACCTGATGAACACCCAGCCGGACCTCGGCATCAAGAACCCCTATGCGCTCGACCAGAAGCAGCTCGACGCCGCGGTCGCGGTGCTCAAGGACCAGCGCCCGCAGGTCTCGGAGTACTGGTCGGACTACCTCAAGGAGCAGCAGGCGTTCACCAGCGGCGACACCGTGCTCGGCACCACCTGGCAGTTCATCGCGAACCTCGCGCAGGCCGACAAGGTCCCGGTCGAGGCGGTCTTCCCCTCCGACGGGTCCACCGGCTGGTCGGACACCTGGATGATCAGCGCCAAGTCCAAGCACCCGAACTGCGCCTACGCGTGGATGGACTACATCGCCAGTCCGAAGGTCAACGCGCAGTCGGCGGAGTGGTTCGGCGAGGCGCCGGCCAACGCGAAGGCGTGCGACTTCACCAGCGACAAGTCGTTCTGCGACACCTTCCACGCCGCGGACAAGGCCTACTCGGACCAGATCTGGTACTGGACCACGCCGATCCAGCAGTGCCTCGACGGCCGCAAGGACGTGAAGTGCACCGACTACGGGCAGTGGACGCAGGCCTGGACCGAGATCAAGGGCTGACCGTCTCCCGCCGATGACCGCGACCAGCACCGCGGCAGACCGGCCCCCGCGGGCCGGCCTGCTGCACCGCAGCCCGAGGCTCCGGGTGGGGCTGCTCCTGACGCCACCGATGCTGTGGCTGGGAGTGGCCTACCTCGGGGCGCTCGCGGCGCTGTTCATCACCGCCTTCTGGGGTCAGAACTCCTTCACCGGCACCGTCGAGCGGACCTGGACGCTCGGCAACTTCCGGGACCTGCTGACCATCGACGTGTACCGGACCGTGACGGCGCGGACGATCGGCATCGCGGCGCTGGTCACGGTGCTCGACGCGGTCATCGCGTTCCCGGTGGCGCTGTTCATGGCCAAGGTCGCCTCGCCGCGGACGCAGCGCGCACTCGTGGTCGCGCTGCTGATGCCGCTGTGGGCGTCGTACCTGGTCAAGGCGTACGCGTGGCGCGGGATGCTCGGCACCGGCGGCCTGGTGTCGTGGGTGGCGAGCCCGTTCGGGCTGGACACGCCGGGCTTCGGCATCACCGGGCTGATCATCACGCTGGCCTACCTGTGGCTGCCGTACATGGTGCTGCCGATCTACGCCGGCCTGGAGCGGCTGCCGACGTCGCTGCTCGAGGCGAGCGCCGACCTCGGGGCGCGCAGCGGGACGACGCTGCGCCGGGTGGTGCTGCCGGTCGCGTTCCCGGCGATCGTCGCGGGGTCGGTGTTCACGTTCTCGCTGACCATGGGCGACTACATCGCGGTGCGGATCGTCGGTGGCCCGAACCAGATGCTCGGCAACGTGGTCTTCGACAACGTCGGCGCCGCGAACAACCTGCCGTTCGCCGCGGCCGTGGCCACCATCCCGGTGGTCGTGATGCTGGTGTACCTCGCCCTGGTGCGGCGGACCGGAGCCCTGGAGAACCTGTGACCTTCTCGCGCGGCCTGCGGGCCACCCTGCTCGGGTCGACGGTGCTGGTGCTCGTCCTCGTGTACACGCCGTTGGCGTTGGTGGTGCTGAACTCCTTCAACGCGAACCGGTCCTTCGCGTGGCCGCCCCGGGAGCTCACGCTGGAGTGGTGGCGGGCCGCCGCGTCGTCGGAGGGTGCGCGCGCGGCGCTCGGCACCAGCGTCGAGGTCGCGCTGCTGGCCACGTTCCTCTCCCTGGTGCTCGGCACGATGGCGGCGCTGGCGTTGCGGCGTACGTCGTTCTTCGGGCGCGACGCGGTCTCGCTGCTGATCATCCTGCCGATCGCGCTGCCCGGCATCGTCACGGGCATCGCGCTGAACAACGCGTTCCGCACGATCTTCGGCTGGGAGCTCGGGTTCCTCACGATCGTCGTCGCGCACGCGACGTTCTGCATCGTCACCGTCTTCAACAACGTGCAGGCCCGGCTGCGCCGGCTCGGCGGCAACCTGGAGGAGGCGTCGATGGACCTCGGCGCCGGCACGTTCACGACGTTCCGGCTGGTCACCTTCCCGATGCTGCGCTCAGCGTTGCTGGCCGGGGGGCTGCTCGCCTTCGCGCTGTCGTTCGACGAGATCATCGTGACCACGTTCACCGCCGGCGCGCAGGAGCAGACGCTGCCGATCTGGATCTTCAACAACCTGTTCCGGCCGAACCAGGCGCCCGTGGTGAACGTCGTCGCGGCCGTGCTGATTCTGGCGTCGATCGTGCCGATCATGCTCGCCCAGCGGCTCTCCGGCAGCAGCGCGGGGATGACCGGAGCCCGCTGACGAGGCACCCAGGCGCCGGATTGTCCACTTAACCAGTTCAGTAGACTGCCGCTCGTGCCGAGGAAGGGACCCGACCCGGGGGGCGCCGGCCCGCACGCCGGCCGCCCGACGATCGGCGACATCGCAGAGTCGCTCGGCCTCTCGAAGGCGGCCGTCTCCTACGCCCTCAACGGCCGGCCCGGGGTCGGGGTCCGCACCCGCGAACGCGTGCTCGCCGCGGCCGAGGAGCTCGGCTGGCACCCGAGCAACAGCGCCCGGGTGCTCCGCGGCGCCGACGCCGGCGTGGTCGGGCTGGTGCTGTCGCGCGACCCGGAGCTGCTCACCTTCGAGACCTTCTTCGTGCACTTCCTGGCCGGGCTGGAGAAGGTGCTCGCCGAGCGCGGCTCGTCGCTGCTGCTGCGGGTGATCGGCGACCACCCCGACGAGGAGATCGCGACCTACCGGCGCTGGTGGGGCGAGCGGCGCATCGACGGCGTGATCCTGCTGGACGAGCGGTTCCGCGACCCGCGGGTGGCGCAGCTCGCGGCGCTGCGCATCCCGGCCGTGCTCTGCGGCGGTCCGCTCAAGGACTGGACGATGCCGGCGCTGTGGACCGACCACGCCGCCGACGCCGAGACGGCCGTCGAGCACCTGCAGGCGCTGGGGCACCGGCGGATCGCGCACATCGGCGGGCCGATGCAGTTCGTGCACGAGCGCTCCCGGCGGCGCGGCGTACGGCGGGCCGCCGCGCGACGTGGCATGCAGGTGGTCTGCGTCGAGAGCGGGTACACCGGGCCCGCCGCCGCCCGGCACACCCACGAGGTGCTCGGCGTCGACGCGGGGGAGCGGCCCACCGCGGTGGTCTACGGCAGCGACGTGATGGCCGCGAACGGGCTCGCCGCGATCGACGAGCTCGGCCTCGACGTACCCGGGGACGTGTCGGTGCTCAGCTGGGACGACTCCCAGCTGGCCACCCTGATCCGCCCGTCGGTTTCCGCGCTGCGCCGCGACAACCTGGCGTACGGCGCGCTCGCCGGCGGCTGCCTGGCCGACCTGGTCCAGGGCCACAACCGCGGAGCGGTGCAGCTGCCGGCCTCGACGCTCGAGGTCCGCGACAGCACCGGGCCCGCCCGGACCGCTGGTTGAAGTGCGAGCGGAGCGGGCCTCGAGACCGTGATTGCACCTTAACCGTGTAAGTGGTTCGATGGCCCCCGTGCGGAGCGAACCTCGGACGACCGGGCGACCTCGCCCGTTCCTGGTGCTGGAGCGCGACGGCGCCCCGCTCACCTGGCTCGGCGCGAACTACTGGTCGCGCACCGGCGGGCCGCTGATGTGGCGCAGCTACGACCCCGGCGTGGTCCGCGAGGAGCTCGGCGTGCTGCGCGAGCACGGGCTCGACATGACCCGCTCGTTCTTCTACTGGCCGGACTTCATGCCCGAGCCCGACCGGGTCGACGAGTCGCTGGCCGAGCACTACGCCGACTTCCTCGACGCGCACGTCGAGCAGGGCATGACCACGGTGCCGACGTTCGTGGTCGGGCACATGTCGGGGGAGAACTGGGACCCCGCGTGGCGCGACGGCCGCGACCTGTACGGCGACGTGTGGCTGGTCGCGCGGCAGGCGTGGTTCGTGCGCACCATGACCGAGCGGTTCGCGGGGCACCCCGCGGTGAGCGGCTGGCTGATCAGCAACGAGATGCCGCTCTACGGCGGCCCCGCCGACACCGACACGGTCACCGCGTGGGCCGAGCTCGTCGTCCAGGCGGTCCGCGCCGGCGGCGGGCACCAGCCGGTCTCCCTCGGCGACGGCGCGTGGGGGATCGAGGTCACCGGCCGCGACAACGGCTTCTCGGTGCGCGACACCGCCCGGCTGGTCGACTTCGTCGGCCCGCACGTCTACCCGATGCAGGACGACGTGGTGCGCCAGCACCTGCGCGCGGCGTTCGTCTGCGAGCTCGCCGCGGTCGCCCGCCGCCCGGTCGTGCTCGAGGAGTTCGGGCTGTCCAGCGACTTCGTGTCACCCGAGCACGCCGGCCACTACTACCGCCAGGTGCTGCACACGTCGCTGCTCGCCGGCGCAACCGGCTGGGTCGCCTGGAACAACACCGACTACGACGACCTGCTGCAGCAGGACCCGTACCGCCACCACGCCTTCGAGATGCACTTCGGCATCACCGACTCGCGCGGCCGACCGAAGCCGCCGCTGCTGGAGCTGCGCGACTTCGCCGACGTCCTCGCCCGGGTCGACGTCGGGCACTGCGCGCGAACCACCACGAGGACGGCCCTGCTCGTGTCGTCGTACCTCGAGGGCGCGTTCCCGATGAGAGACCCGGGTGAGGGCCCCTTCGTCTTCGGCTGCCTGGAGCAGGCGCACGTCGCGGCCCGCGAGGCGGACCTCGCACCGGGCTTCGTGCGCGAGCGCGACGGCGTCGACGGGGGCTACGCGCTCTACCTGGTGCCGTCGACCAAGCAGCTCACCGCGCCGACCTGGTTCCGGCTGCAGGAGCTCGCGGAGTCCGGCGCCACCGTCTGGGTCTCGTACGCCGCCGGGGACAGCGACTTCCAGCGCGGGCCGTGGTGGGTGAACACCGAGGCGCTGTTCGGGGTGCGCAACGCGCTGACCTACGGGCTCAACGACCCGATCGAGGACGACGAGGTGACGCTGCGGTTCGTGGCGCCGCTGGGCGAACTCGCCGAGGGCACCGAGCTGACCTTCCGCGCCGGCGGCAACGAGCACGCGCGCGCGTTCCTGCCGGTCGAGGTGCTCGACGCCGAGGTGCTCGCCGTCGACGGCCGCGGCCGCCCGGCCCTGCTGCGCCGACGGCACGGCGACGGGCAGGCGGTGCTCTCGACGTACCCGCTCGAGCACCTCGCCGCCGCCACCCCACGGGTGAACCCCGAGCCGACCTGGCGGCTCTACCGGGCGCTCGCCGTCGAGGCCGGCGCGACGCCGTCCGTCACCGTCGACGACCCGCGGGTCCTGGTCGACGGGCTCGACCACGCCGACGGCAGCCGGTTCGTCTGGCTGGTCAGCGAGACCCCCGAGCAGACCAAGGTCACGCCACGGACCCCCGCCGGCATCCAGCTCCGCACGCTCGACGACGCCCCCGCCGCCGACGTGCTGCTGCCGCCGTACGGCGTGCGCGTGCTGCGCCTGACCGACCAACCGCACCCGGAGGAGAACCGATGACCGCCTCGACCACCGCCGTCCCCGACGTCGCGTCGGCCCGCGAGCTGGGGCTGCTGCTGCCGCCCGGCTTCGAGCTCGGCGTGGCGACGGCGTCCTACCAGATCGAGGGCGCCGTCGACGAGGGCGGCCGCGGGCCGTCGATCTGGGACACCTTCAGCCACACGCCCGGCAAGGTCGCCCGCGGCGAGACCGGCGACGTGGCCTGCGACCACTACCACCGCTACCGCGAGGACGTCGCCCTGATGCGCGACCTCGGCGTGGACGCCTACCGGCTCTCGGTCGCGTGGCCGCGGGTGCAGCCCGACGGACGCGGTGCCGTGAACCCAGACGGCCTGGCCTTCTACGAGCGGCTCGTCGACGAGCTGCTCGAGCACGGGATCACGCCGCTCGTCACGCTGTACCACTGGGACCTGCCGCAGCCGCTCGAGGACGACGGCGGCTGGCGCAACCGCGACACCGCGCAGCGCTTCGCCGACTACGCGCGGATCGTGCAGGACGCGCTCGGCGACCGGGTGTCGCGGTGGATCACGCTCAACGAGCCGTACTGCTCCTCGGTCCTCGGCTACGGCACCGGCCGGCACGCCCCCGGGGTCAAGGACACGCACGCCGCGCTCAGCACCGCGCACCACCTGCTGCTCGGTCACGGCCTGGCGGTCGCCGCGATGCGCGAGGCCGACCCGGACGCGTCGTACGGCATCACGCTGAACCTGGAGCCGGCCCAGCCGGTCTCCGACCGCGAGGCCGACGTCGAGGCGGCCCGCCGCTCGGAGCTGCTGTCGAACCGGATCTTCACCGACCCGGTGCTCCGCGGCACCTACCCCGACGACGCACGCGAGGTCTGGGGCGAGGCGAGCGACCTCGGGTTCCTGCGCGACGGCGACCTGGCCGTCACGTCGGCGCCGCTCGACTTCCTGGGCGTCAACTACTACTTCCCGGCGCGGATCAAGGCGGTGCCGCACGAGGAGCCGGCCCCGGCGCTGCGACGGGTCGACGACCTCGGCGCGCTGCCGCTGATGCTCGCCGACGACGACGTCACCGAGATGGGCTGGCCGGTCGACGCCGACGGCATCCGGCGGCTGCTGGTCTGGCTGCACCGGACCTACCCCGGGCTGCCGCCGGTGTACATCACCGAGAACGGCCGAGCCTGCGCCGACGTACCGGAGGGCGACGTCGTCGACGACCGCGACCGGATCGGCTACCTCGACGGGCACCTGCGCGGCGTGGTCGCGGCGACCGAGGGCGGCGTCGACGTACGCGGGTACTACGTCTGGTCGCTGCTCGACAACTTCGAGTGGGCGGCCGGCTACGCCCGGCGCTTCGGCCTCGTGCACGTCGACTACGACACCCAGCGCCGGCTGCCCAAGGCCAGCTACCACTGGTACCGCGAGGTGATCGCCGCCCGCGCCAATTGACGCCGAGGCGCGCGCAGTTGCGGTGAGATTCCCGTCCAGGCGCGCGTCGTTGCGGTGCGCGTCCCGGGGAGATCCGCAACAACGCGCGCCTCGGCGTGCCTGGGGCCGCAACGTCACGCGCCTCGGCGAGGATTCATCGGGGTGTCACCCCAGGGCCACTGGCTCGTTGACGTAGGTGGACACGGTCCCCCACGTCCACCCAGCCAGGAGGTCCTCCCGCATGTCCCGTCCAGCCCGCCTGCCGATCGCGGTCCTGGTGACCGCGATCGTGGTCGTCGTGGGGGTGCTGTCGACCGGTGCCCGACCGGTCGACGCCGCGCCCGCGACGAAGGCCGTGAACCCGCCGCCGGTGCGGCACGTCTTCGTCGTGAACCTCGAGAACAAGGGGTACGACGAGACCTTCGGGCCGGGCTCGCCGGCGCCGTACCTCAGCCGCACGCTGCGCGGCCAGGGCCAGCTGCTCAGCCAGTACTACGGCGTCGCCCACAACAGCCTGCCGAACTACCTGGCCCAGATCAGCGGTCAGGGCCCCAACGCGCAGACCCAGGGTGACTGCCAGGTCTACAGCGACTTCGTGCAGGCCGGCACCACCCCACCCGACCAGGCCGTCGGCCAGGGCTGCGTCTACCCGGCCGGCGTGCGCACCCTCGCCGATCAGCTCGACGCCACGGGGCTGACCTGGCGCGGCTACATGGAGGACATGGGTACGCCGTGCTGGCACCCCGCGCCGAACAGCCCCGACGACACGCAGCACGCGAAGGTCGGCGACCAGTACGCCGCGCGGCACAACCCGTTCGTGTACTTCAAGAGCATCACCGGCTCGCCGTCCTGTGCCGCCAACGTGGTCGACCTGTCGCACCTCGAGGCCGACCTCGGCTCGGTCTCCACGACGCGCAACCTCACCTACGTCACCCCGAACCTCTGCAACGACGCGCACGACGCCCCCTGCGTCGACGGCCGGCCCGGCGGGCTGGTGAGCGCCGACGAGTGGCTGCAGACCTGGATGCCGAAGATCCTGGCCTCGCCGGCCTTCCGCAAGGACGGCCTGCTCGTGGTCACCTTCGACGAGTCCGACAACGAAGGACCCGACAGTGCGGCGGGCTGCTGCGGCGAGGGCCCCGGCCCGAACTCGCCGATGCCGGGCATCTACGGACCCGGCGGCGGCCGCACCGGCACCGTCCTGGTGTCCCCGTTCATCACGCCGGGCACCTTCAACGACGCCCCCTACAACCACTACTCGCTGCTGCGCTACCTCGAGGACACCTTCGGGCTCGCCCCGCTCGGCTACGCGCAGCAGGCTCGCGGGTTCGGCCAGGACGTCTGGGGGGCCCGATGACACCCCCGCCCGACCTCAGCCGCCGGCAGGTCCTCGCCGGCGCGGCCGGTGCCGCGGGCGCGCTCGCGCTCGGCGGCACCGCCGACGCCGCTCCGGCCCCCGCCC
>JABFXA010000291.1 GCA_013361955.1 Nocardioidaceae bacterium | reverse complement strand
GACGCCGACGACTTCCTGGCCGGCGACCGCCGGGTGCGGGCCCGGGTGCGCTCCGGCGCGCACCGCGACGCGCTGCCGCGGGTGGTCGAGGCGATGACCGACCTCGAACCCGTGCTCGCGGAGGCGGACTGGTCGCGGCTCGCCTCCGCCGCGCTGGACCTCGGCCGGCAGCCGGCGCTGGTGGTGCTGCTCTCACCGCTCGAGCCGGCCCCCGTCGAGCACGGCCTGCTCCCGGCGCTGCCGACGCTCGTCTCGCACCACCGCGTGGTGCTGGCGTCGGTGCGCGACCCCGAGCTGGACCGGATGGCCGCCCGTCGCGACGACACCGAGTCGGTGTACGCCGCGGCCGCCGCCGAGCAGGTGCTCGCCGACCGGGCCCGCACCGCCGCCCTGCTCGGCACGCTGGGCGTCGACGTCGTGGACGCGGAGGCGGACCGGCTCCCGGTCGCGCTGACCGACCACTACCTGATGCTCAAGGCTGGCGGGCTGCTGTGACGCCGAGGCGCGCGCAGTTGCGGTGACACCCGCGACCGCGGCCGCAACGACGCGCGCCTCGGCGGCGTACGGACCGCAACGACGCGCGCCTCGGCGGCGTACGGACCGCAACGACGCGCGCCTCGGCGTCAGCCGGCGACCGCGACCTCGTCCTCGCGCGCACTCGCGGCGACGTCGCCGGTGTGCCCGGCCAGGAACGCCCGGCGTCCGAGCACGAACACGTAGCCGAAGAACAGCGCCTCCGCGGTCACGCCGATGCCGATGCGCGCCCAGGTCGGGAGGCCCGACGGGGTCACGAACGCCTCGATGACCCCGCTGACCAGGAGCACCAGCACCAGGCCGAGCGCGACCGCGACCGCGGTACGGCCCTCGCGGGCGAGCGACTGCCCGCGGGTGCGCGGGCCGGGCGCCACCCAGGACCAGAACAGCCGCAACCCCACCCCGGCGGCGACGAAGACCGCGGTGAGCTCGAGCATCCCGTGCGGCAGGATCAGCCCGAAGAACAGCCCCGCCCGGTCGTGCTGGATCATCAGGGCGCCGACGATGGCGACGTTCACGACGTTCTGCAGCAGCAGGAACACCACCGGCAGGCCGAACACCCCGAGCGCGATGCAGAGGGCTGCCACCCACGCGTTGTTGGTCCACACCTGGGCGGCGAAGTGCGAGGCGGCGAACTCGCTGTAGTAGCCCTCGAAGTCGTTGTTCACCAGCTGGTCGGCCTGCGCCGGCGACACCAGCGACGAGGTGGCGCCGGGGTGCTGCACCAGCCAGGCCGTCATCACCGCGGCCGCCACCACGTTGACGACGAGCGTGCCGACCCACCAACGACGCAGCCGGTACAGCGCGCCCGGGAACGTCGCGACCAGGAACGTCGCCACGTCGCGCCAGGACGTCGTCCGGGTGCCGGTGGTGCGGGTGCGGGCCCGGGCCAGGACGCTGGACAGGTACGCCACCAGCGCCGCGTCCGGCGCGCTCGACCGCACCACGGACAGGTGCGTGGCCGCCTCCTGGTAGCCGTCGACGAGCTCGTCCGCCTCCGCGCCGCTCAGCCGCCGGCGCCGGGCCAGGTGGTCCAGCCGGAACCACCGCGGCGCGTGCGCGCCGACGAACGCGTCGATGTCCACGCCGGAAGCCTAGGCGGCGGGCTAGCCTGACGTCCTCATGTCCGAGCACCGCGTCCTGGCGAACACCGACGACCTCGTCACGGGTGAGGCGGTCGCGCTCGACCTGCCCCCGGCGAGCGTCGGGCTGCGGCTGGTGTCCGGGCTCATCGACGTGTTCACCGAGCTGGTGCTGCTGGGGCTCGTCGTGCTCGTCGCGTACGTCGCCGCCTCGTCGTCCGACGAGGCTGTGCTCGCCGCGGTCAGCGTCGTCGGCACCGTGGCCGTACTGGTTGGCTGGCCGACCACCTGGGAGACCGTGGCCCGGGGCCGCACCGTCGGCAAGCTGGCGGTCGGCCTGCGCACGGTGCGCGACGACGCCGGGCCGATCTCGTTCCGGCACGCGCTGGTGCGGGCGCTGGTCGGCTTCGTCGAGATCTGGGTGCTGTACGGCGTCCCGGCGCTGATCAGCAGCCTGGTGACGTCGAAGGGCAAGCGGGTCGGCGACCTCGCGGCCGGCACGTACGTCGTGCGCGAGCGCTTCGCGTTCCCGGGCGTGCGGCCGCCGTACATGCCGCAGCGGCTGGCCGGCTGGGCCTCGACGGCCGACATCGCACCGCTGCCCGACGGGCTGGCCCTCGGCGTCCGCCAGTTCCTCGGCCGCGCCGACTCCCTCAACCCGGTCTCCCGCGAGACCCTCGGCCTTCAGCTCACCGACCAGGTGCTGCGGCACGTCGCGCCGCCCCCGCCGCCCGGTGAGCACCCGGAGACGGTGCTGGCCGCGGTGCTCGCGGAGCGCCGGCGTCGCGACGAGGCCCGGCTGGCCCGCGACGAGCAGCTGCGCACCCGGCTGCGCGGTCGCGCCGGTCAGCCGCGCCGGTAGGTCAGGTCCGCGACCGGCC
>JABFXA010000430.1 GCA_013361955.1 Nocardioidaceae bacterium | reverse complement strand
CCGGGGCAGCTGCTGGACGAGCCGCCGGCTGAGCACCTCCCAGACCGAGCCGCGCAGGTGCACCATCGGCGCCGCGGCCAGGTGCCAGCCGAACTCCTGCCAGTCGCGGGCGAGTGCACGGCCCGACTCGGCGATGTCGATCAGCTCGTCGAGCCGGTCGGCGAACGCCGGCGACTCCGGGTCGAGCTTGGGCCGGATCACCCGGGTCTTGAGGCCGGGGATGGTGGCCTTGATGTACCCGGTGATCGAGGAGATCTGCCCGACCTCGAGGCCGAGCGCCGCTTCGTACGCCGACATGCCCTCGTAGGAGATCGGGATCTCGCCGGACTCCCAGCGGCTGAGCAGGCTACGGCTGGCCGGGAAGCCGGCGTCGGCGAGCGCCTCCGCGAACCGGCGACCGTCCTGGAAGGTCTCGTCGTCGTGGTGCAGCCGCGACATCGCGAGAAGCCAGCCGACGCGGGCGTCGATGTCGGGGTTGGGTGCGTTCAGCGGCGTCTCGTCGTACGCGATCTTCTGCGTGCGACCCGGCCGCCTCGCACCCATCACTCCCCGTTCGTCTCACGCATCGGAACTCGAGCGTCCGAAGCATAGGACGAACGCCGGGGTCAGCGCAGGTTCGGGCGGACGTGCAGGCCCACCTCGGGGTCGACCAGCACCTCCTGGGAGGCGGCGAGGCCGTCGGCGACCAGGTCCGCGTCGAGCGGCACGTTGCGCTTGACCAGGCCGAGCGCGATCGGGCCGAGCTCGTGGTGCCGGGCGCTGGTGCCGACCAGGCCGACCGTGCGCTCGCCGAGCACCAGGTCGGCGCCGCGGGTCGGCAGCCGGTTCGCGGAGCCGTCGAGGTGCAGCAGGGTGAGCCGACGCGGCGGCTTGCCGAGCGTGTGCACGCGCGCGACCGTCTCCTGGCCGCGGTAGCAGCCTTTGTCGAGGTGCACCGCCGGGCCGATCCAGCCGGCCTCGTTGGGGATCGTGCGGTGGTCGGTGTCCAGGCCGAGCCGCGGCTCGCCGCGGGCGATCCGCAGCGCCTCGAACGCCCACAGGCCGCAGGCCGGGCCGGCCGCCTCGGCGTACGACGTGAGCTGGTCGCGCGGGACCAGCTCGTAGGCGGCGTACGGCGCCTCGTCGGCGGCCCGCGACGGCCGCCAGGCGACCGCCAGCTCGTCGGTGACGTCCGCGACCTCGACGCGCATCATGAACCGCATCGAGTCCAGCCACGCCACCAGCGCGGCCGCCTGTCCGGGTTCGACGTGGGCGGTGAACGCCTCACCGTCGTCGGCGCCGTACATCGCGTGCTCGACGTGGCCCTGCGGGCTGAGCACCAGCGTCCCGGTGGGCACGCCGGGCGCCAGCCCCTCGAACGACTGGCTGGTCAGCGAGTGCAGCCAGGTCAGCCGGTCGGGGCCGGTGACCCGGACCACGCCGCGGTGGGAGAGGTCGACGAAGCCCTCGCCGGACTCGAGCGTGCGCTGCTCGCCGAAGAAGGAGCCGTAGTGCGCCGCGACCGCGGTGTCCGGCTCGTCGGCCGCGACCGCGCCCGGGAGGGACAGCAGGGGGCTGTCGGGTCGGGTCATGGTTCCGCCTTTCTCGCTCACTCGGGGCACAACGACGGGCGCCGCGCGAACCTTCCCGTCAGGCGCCGCAGGACGCGCAGGTGCCGAACACGGTCAGGTGCCCGACATCCGTGCCGAAGCCGTGGGTGTCGCGCAGCCGGTCGGTGAACTCCTCGACCACCTTGGGGTCCGCCTCCACCACCGACCCGCAGCCGCGGCAGACCAGGTGCACGTGGGCCGGGGTGGCCGTGGTGTGGTACGTCGGGGCGCGGTCGTGCAGGTGCGCGTGCCGGACCAGGCCGAGCTCCTCGAGGAGCTCGAGGGTGCGGTACACCGTCGAGATGTTCACCGCCTCCGACTCCTGGTGCACCGCGGCCAGCACCTCGTCGGGCGTGGCGTGGCCGAGCCGGTCCACCGCGCGCAGCACCAGCTCGCGCTGCGGGGTGAGCCGGTAGCCCTTCGCGCGCAGCAGCGTCCGCCAGTCCTGCCGCGAGGACGGCTGCGCGTGCGTGGCCACGGGTCGAGTCTAGGTGCGGGTGCCTGCGCGCGCCCCTGCTCACCACCCGCTGGTTGAGGTGCGAACCGCTGGGTGAGCCTCGAGACCACCCGCAACCCGCCCGCACACGCCACCACGCCCCACACGTCCTGGTTTCGAGGCTCGCGGGAGCCCGCTCGCACCTCGACCAGCGGCGGGGTCACGGGTAGCCGAGCACCTCGTGGCGGCGGCGGGCCCAGGCGAGGGCGGACTCGATGCCGTCCTCGAGGGTGAGCGCGGAGCGCCAGCCGAGCACGTCGGCGACCTTGTCGACGTTGGCGAAGGCGCCGACGGCGTCACCGGGGCGCGGCGGCGCCTCGCGGGTCGGGACCGGGGAGCCGAACACCTTCTCGAAGGACCGCACCAGCTCGCGGACGGTGACCCCCTGTCCGGTGCCGACGTTCATGGTCACGCTGCTGCCGCCGACCTTCGCGAGCGCGTCGTCGAACCGCTCCACCGCGGCCACGTGCGCCTGGGCGAGGTCCCACACGTGCACGAAGTCCCGGATGCCGGTGCCGTCGCGGGTCGGGTGGTCGGTGCCGGTGATCGTGAACGCGTCGATCTGGCCGAGCGCCGCCATGGTCAGCTGGCCGAGCACGTGCGACGGCTCGCGGACGTACACCCCCGACGTCAGGTCGGGGTCGGAGCCGATCGGGTTGAAGTAGCGCAGGATCAGCGCGCGCAGGTCGGTCGCCGCGGACATGTCCTCGAGGACCTGCTCCATCATCCGCTTGGTGCGGGCGTACGGCGACGGCGGGTCGAGCGGCGAGGTCTCGGTGACCTCGAAGCCCTCGACGGTGGCGTACAGCGACGCCGAGGAGGAGAACACCACCCGCGGCTTCCCGAGCCGGACCAGCTCGTCGAAGAGGTCCAGGGACTTCGCGACGTTGTCGCGGTAGTACTCGTACGGCTGCGCGACCGACTCCGGCACCACGATCCGCGCCGCCATGTGGATCGTGCAGTCGAGGTCGGGGTGCTCGTCCACCACCCGGCGCAGCAGGGCGCGGTCGGCGATGTCGCCCTCGTAGAAGGCGCGGTCGCGCACGAACGCGCGGGGCCCGGTCAACAGCGAGTCGAGGACGACGGGGGTGTGCCCGGCCGCCTCGAGCGCCGTGGCCGTGACCGAGCCGATGTACCCGGCGCCGCCGGTGACGAGGATCTTCATGGTCCGCGACCCTAGCCGCGCACGCGCCGCCAGGTGTCACCGGCGTCGACGCTGATCACCAGGTTGTCGCCGGCCTGCGCGACGACCGTGTCGCCCGAGGACGCGACGGCCTTCGGGGCGCCGCCGCGGACGCAGCCCAGCTCGGTCCACGACGTACCGCCGTCGGAGGTCTGCATCACCGCGGCGGACGCGCAGTCGTCCTGCTTCGCGATCGCGAGCCCGTCGCCGGGTGTCTCGAAGGCCAGGTCCTTGGCGCCGTCCAGCCGGCCCAGGTCGACCCACGACGACCCGGCGTTCGAGGTGCCGCGGACCCGGCCGTCCTGGCACAGCAGCCGGGCGACGCCGTCGTCGACCGGGGACAGCGCCTGCGGGCGGCAGGGCACCGACTGCGGGCCGTCGGGCGAGAACACCAGCGACCTGCGCGGGCTCGCGGCCGGGTACCACGAGCCGTCGGCGCCGGGCTGCGACGACCAGGTCGCGCCCCCGTCGTCGCTGGTGTACGTCGCCACCGTGCAGGCGTCGTCGAGACCGATCAGCGTGATCGAGCCGTCGGCGTCTGCGCGGACCCGCACCACCTGGGTCAGCCCCTCGACGGCGCCGGTGGTCAGCCCGCGGCCGTCGGGCGCGGAGACGTCGAGCACCGGCTCGACGGCGTCCTTGCACGAGCCCCGGCTCGCCCGGACCACCTGGGCGTCGTCGGTGACCGCGAGCAGCACCTCGGACTCCCGGCCCGGACCGGCGCTCGCACGCGCGGTCGGCGATGTGGTCGGGTCGGGCTCCGCGGTCGTCGGCGCGCTGACCGGGTCGGACCCGGACGCGGCCACCGGTGTCGAGGTGTGCCGGAAGGCGAGCCCGACGAGGAGCGCGTCGACCAGGACGAACGCGGCGAGCGCGACGATGCCCAGCCGCTCCCGCACCATCCCCCGCCCTTCGTGGTCGACGACCTTTCCCCCGCAGCGTACTGGCGAGAGGGCTCCCGGCGGGCGCGATCCGCCGTACGCTCGTCGCATGAGCGTGGGTCTGGCCGGCGACGCCGAGGAGCAGCTGGTGTTCCTCCGGCACCTGTCGACCGCCATGGGCGAGGCGTTCACCGCCGACGAGGTGGCCCGCGCCACGCTCGCCACCGTGCTCACCCTCCCGCACGTCGTGCGCGCCGGGATCGCCATCGACACCGAGGGCGGCCGCAACCTGCACTTCGTGTCCAGCGACGACGCCACCAGCGCCGGTCGGCTGCAGTGGTGCCTGATCGACACCTTCGCGGACGTGCCGCTCGTCGACGCCGTACGCCGGGACCGCGACGTCTACCTGCCCACAGGCGCGGAGATCGCCCGGCGCTACGACGGCTACGGCACCCGGCAGCGCGAGCTCGGCGTGAAGGCGGTGGCCGCGCTCCCGCTGTCGACCGACGCGCAGCGGGTCGGCGCGCTGCTGCTCACCTTCGACGTCGAGCAGGTCTTCGACGAGACCACCCGGCGGTTCCTCGGCCTGCTCGGCGCGCTGGTCACCCCGGCGCTGCGCAAGGGCGTCGCGTACCAGGCCCAGCGCAGCACCGCCCAGCAGCTGCAGCGCAACCTGATGCCCCGCACGCTGCCCCGCCTCGACGGTCTCGACCTCGGCTCGCACTACCAGGCCGGCGGGCTGCACTCCGACGTGGGCGGCGACTGGTACGACGTGATCGAGCTGCCCGGCGACGTGGTCGCGGTCGCGGTCGGCGACGTGATGGGCAAGGGCACCGACGCGGCTGTGGTGATGGGCGAGGTCCGCTCGGCCCTACGCGCCTACGCGCTGATCGACCCGTCGCCGGCGTTCGTCCTCCAGCGGCTGGACACCCTGGTGTCGCGGCACGCGGTGCCCGAGCAGCTGGTCACCGTCGCGTACGGCGTGATCGGACCGGCGCGCGACCGGATCACGCTGGCGCTCGCCGGGCACCCGCCGCCGGCCGTCGCGTGCGGCGACGACGTGCACCTGCTCGAGGAGGGCGGAGCGGCCCTGGGCGTGGGCGCGGGCCCCTGGCCGGAGCAGCAGGTCGAGCTGGCCGCCGGGACCACGTTGCTGCTCTACAGCGACGGACTCGTCGAGGACCGCGGCCGTGAGCTCGGCGTCGGGATGCTGGCACTGGTCGACGAGATGCGCGCGACCCCCGAGCGCCGCCGGCAGCCGCGCGACCTGTGCGCCCGGCTCGCGGACCGGATGACCGGCCCGTTCACCGACGACGACGTCACCCTGCTCGCCGTCGCGGCCGCGCCGGAGCAGACCTCGCACACCACCTCGGTGACGCTGCCCGACGACAACCTCGCCCCCGGCGTCGCGCGGCGGTTCCTGCGCGGCGCGCTGACCGGCTGGGCCGTCCCCGAGGACACCATCGACACCGCCGAGCTCTGCGTCTCGGAGCTGGTCACCAACGCGGTGATCCACACCGGCACCGCGTCCGAGCTCTCCCTGAAGGTCGTCGAGGACGTGCTGACCGTCTCGGTGCGCGACAGCGGCGGCGCCGACGTGGTGCGCGCCGAGGCGCTCGACGACCCGCTGGTGATCTCCGGGCGCGGGCTGACCCTGGTCGACGCGCTCACCTCGGCGTGGGCGGCCGAGCGGAGCGCCGACGGGACGACGGTCTGGTTCGAGCTGGACCACGCCGCCCCGCTGGCCGGCCGGGCCGCGGGCGCGGCGACTACTGCCTGACCAACCGGCCCCAGATGTGCGGCTGCAGCTCCTGCCCCATGGCCGCCATGTCGAATGCCCAGAGCAGGTCGCCGTCGACCAGGCCGTAGAGGCGGTGCCCGCCGACGTACTCCTTGGCGGACTCGGTGCGCACCACCGCGTCGGTGGTGATGTCGATCTTGGCGTCGCCGGCGGTGCCGTACCAGACCTCGGCGAACCCGGTGTGGTGGGTGAGCAGCCACTCGACACTGCCGTCGGCCTTGGGCCGCAGGAAGCCGGTCTCGATCGCGGCGTCGCGGACCTTCTCACCGGCCTCGTCGACGATCCAGGCGCGGCTCATGTAGTGGAAGAACGGCCGACCGTCGTGGGTGAAGATGCACTCCTGCCCGAACTGGAACGCGTCGATCGTCGGGTAGTCGCCGTGCCCGTTGCCGCGCCAGGTGCCCAGCAGCCAGGCCACCGGCGCACAGTCGGGGTGCAGGTTGTCCGGGAGCTCGAACGGCACGGGATCAGCGGTCCGTCTTGAACAGCTTGTAGACGACGACCAGGGACACGTAGCCCGTGAGCAGCACGATGAAGGCCATCAGCGAGATGAACACCGCTTCCATGGGCTTCAGGGTAGACGGGTGCTCGTAGGGTTCCGTCCATGACCCGCAGCCTCGTCGTGAAGGTGACCGCCGGCGCCGAGGAGCCGGAGCGCTGCAACCAGGGGTTCACGGTGGCCGCGTCCGCGGTGGCCGCCGGGGCCGAGGTCAGCCTCTGGCTCACCGGGGAGGCGGCCTGGCTGGCCACCCCGGGTGGCACCGAGCGGCTGGTACTGCCGCTCGCCACCCCGCTGGCCGACCTGCTGGCCGCCGTGCTCGCGGGCGGCACGGTGACGGTGTGCTCGCAGTGCGCGGCGCGCCGCGACCTCACCGAGGCCGACCTGGTGCCCGGCGTCCACGTCCGGGGCGCGGCCGTCTTCGTCGAGGAGTCGCTGCGCGACGACGCGCAGGCGCTGGTGTACTGACCGCCCTCAGCCTTGCCGCTTGACCTGCAGCAGGTCGCGCGCCTCGTCGGGGGTCATCGGCACCCGCTGGGCGAGCTCGCCGAGCGCCGCGGCCCGCGAGACCAGCTGGTCGTTGTGCTGCACCGGCACTCCCTTGGCCAGCGTCAGCACGTCCTCCATGCCGACCCGCAGGTGGCCGCCCTTGGCGAGCGCGGCCAGCGCCACGGCGAGCGTCGAGCGGCCGATGCCGGTGGCCGACCACGACGTCACCGCGTCGGGCAGGGCGCCGACCGCCGCGACGAGCGCGTCGGCGGTGCCGGGCATCGCGCCGGGCACGCCCATCACCAGGTCCACGTGCACGCGGCCGCCGTACGGCAGGCCGTGCTTGTCGAGGAGCCGGTGCAGGGAGGCGACGTGGCCGAGGTCGAACAGCTCGAACTCCGGCACCACCTCGCGCTCCTGGGTGAGCCGGTAGAGCTCGGTGATGAACGGCCACGGGTTGGAGAACACGTCGTCGCCGAAGTTCGTGGTGCCCATGGTCAGGCTGCAGGAGTCCGGCTCCGCCTCGAGGACCTTCAGCCGGTCGCTCAGCGGGTCGTGGACCGAGCCGCCGGTGGAGAGCTGGACGACCAGGTCGGTGCTCTCCCGCAGCGCGGTGACGGTGTCGCGCAGGCGGCCCAGGTCGAGCGTCGGGCGGTGCTCGGCGTCGCGGATGTGCACGTGCACCATCGCGGCGCCGGCGTGCTGGCAGCGCCGGGCGGTGTCGACGAGCTCCTCCAGCGTGGTCGGCAGCTGGGGGCACGCCTCCTTGGTGGTCTCGGCCCCGGTCGGGGCCACGGTGATCAGCAGCTTGTCCTGCGGGCCGGTCATGCGGGCCATCGTGTCAGACTGCGAGTGCCCCGTCGACGCACCCACAGGAAGATCTTTCGATGAGAGCCGTTGTTCAGCGCGTTCTTGAGGCATCTGTCTCGGTTGACGGGAAAGTCGTCGACGCACTGGACGGCCCCGGACTGCTGGTGCTGCTCGGCGTCACGCACGGGGACGGGGCGGCCGAGGTGCGCTGGCTGGCACGTAAGGTGTGGGAGCTGCGCATCATGCGCGACGAGCGCTCAGCCGCCGACCTCGGCGCGGGGGTGCTGGTGGTCAGCCAGTTCACGTTGTACGGCGACGCCCGCAAGGGCCGACGGCCGACCTGGGTCGCGGCCGCCCCGGGAGAGGTGGCCGCACCGATGGTCGAGGCGTTCTGCCGCGAGCTGGAGGCCGTGGGTGCGCGGGTGGGCCGGGGCCGGTTCGGCGCGGACATGCAGGTGTCCTCGGTGAACGACGGACCGGTGACCGTGATACTGGAGACCCCGACAGCCCGCCCGAGGCCTGACGGTACGCACCGACCCGAAGGAGCGAGCACGTGAGCGAAGGGGCCACCGCCCACAGCCGTGGCGGCTGGATCGGCCGCCACAAGGCAGCGACGATCCTGCTGCTCCTGGTGGTGCTGCTGCTCGGCACGGTCGCTGCCTGGGCGACGTACCTCAACTCCCAGATCTCGCACGTGCCGCGCATCGACGTCGGGATCAAGCCACCGTCGGAGGACAACGGCGGCGAGAGCTCGCCGAGCTCGGCCGGCCGCGGGCTGAACATCCTGCTGGCCGGCACCGACACCCGCAACCCCGGCGAGCTGCAGAAGCTCGTGCAGAGCGGGTGGCAGCCGGGCAGCATGCGCAGCGACACGATCATGGTGCTGCACCTGACGGCCGACCGGAAGAAGGCCTACCTGATCTCGATCCCCCGCGACACCTGGACGTCGGTGCCGGGCTACGGGCACCAGAAGATCAACGCTGCGTTCTCGTTCGGCGGGCCGAAGCTCTACGTGCAGACCATCCAGGACTTCACCGGCCTGCACATCGACCACCTCGCGGTGATCGACTGGACCGGCTTCAAGAACCTCAGCTCGGCCGTCGGCGGCGTCGACGTCAACGTCCCGCAGACCGTCACCGACCCGACCAACCGGGTGACCTGGCCGAAGGGCATCGTGCACCTCGAGGGCCAGCGGGCGCTCGACTACGTGCGGATGCGGCACGGCCTGCCCAACGGCGACTTCGACCGGATCGCCCGGCAGCAGAACTTCCTGCGCGCGATGATGGGCAAGATCCTGTCGTCGGGCACGATGACCAACCCGATCCGGCTCACCAAGACCGTGCACACGATGACCGCGCAGCTGACCGTCGACTCCGGGTTCACCAACGGACGGATGCGCGACCTGGCCTTCTCGCTGCGGCACCTGCGCACCAGGGACGTCACGTTCGTGACGCTGCCGCTGAAGGCCTACGGCCGGATCGACGGCCAGAGCGTCGTGCTCGTCGACCAGAAGAAGTCCGAGGGCCTGTTCGGGGCGGCGGCGGCCGACGAGCTGTCGACGTACCTGGCGAAGAACGACGGCTCGGTGCTGCCGGCCCCCGGGCAGGTGCGCTGATGGCGGACCCCGTCCGGATCCTCGTCGTCTGCATCGGGAACGTCTGCCGCTCGCCGCTCGCCGAGCACCTGCTCCGGCTCCGCCTCGCCGGGTACGACGGCCGCCTCGACGTGCGCAGCGCCGGGATCCGGGCGCTCGCGGGGCACCCGATGGACGACCTCGCCGCCGACGAGCTGCGGCGTCGCGGCGGCGACCCGTCCGGGTTCACCGCGCGTCAGGCCACGCCGGCGATCCTCGGCGAGGCCGACCTGGTGCTCACCGCCACCCGGGCGATCCGCTCGCGGGTGCTCGAGGAGGCGCCGCGCGCGCTCAAGCGCACCTTCACGCTGCCCGAGCTCGCCGCGATCGTCGGGTCCGACGGGTTCCTCGACCCGCCGGCGACGTCCACCGCCGACCTGGTGGCGCGGGCCGCGAGCCTGCGCGGCGCCGTGACGGTGGCCGACTACGACGTACCCGACCCGATCGGGCGGCCGCCGGAGGTGCACGCCGCGGTCGCCGACGTGGTCGACGCCGCCTGCGCCGCGATCGCGTGGGCGGTCGCGGCGGCGGAGCCCGGCGAGCCGGTCGGCGGGGTGGGTTAGCCGGCGACCCGGCCGACCCGCACCTCGCTGACCGCGATGGTGTGCCGCGGTCCGGGGGCCGACGACAGGATCTCCATCACCACGCGGTCGGCCTGCACGACCGGGATCCGCAGGGTCTGCATCGAGCGCTGCTTCGGCGAGGGGTCGAAGGTCTGCTCGACCGCGGTCCCGTTGCTGAAGCTCCAGCGCACCTTGGTGATCCGGTTGTTCTCCCGGTACCGGTCCACGCCGCTGCGCGGGTCGGTCTTCGCGTAGCCGGGGACCAGCCCGACCTCGCCGATCTTGGTCGGGTCGGCGAGCTCGATGGTCAGCTTCTGGCCGGCACCGTCGCCGTCGCAGCGCCAGGCGGTGGACAGGTCGCCGTCGTAGACGTTGCCGGGCTGGTAGCCGACCTTGTTGCCGGCCGAGTCGACGCCGGGCGCGCTCTCGCACGTCGCCGAGGCGCCGCCGATCGCGGCCTGGTCGGTGGGGCCGGTGTACTTCTTGCCCTTCGGCGCCTTGCCCTGGCCGGACCCGTTGCCGCCGTCACCGCCGTCGCCGGCATCGCCGCCGAGCACCAGGCTGGACGGCTGGCCGGTTCCCGGGGTGGCGTCGGAGACCGAGTCGGAGAACAGCCGACCGATGCCGTAGGCGCTGAGCAGCAGCACCAGCACCAGCCCGGCCAGCACCGCGGGCACCAGCCACGGCGGGCGCTCCCGCGGCGGCGCCTCCTGCTCGAGCGGCTGCTCCTCGAAGGCCAGGTCGAGCACCGGCACCGCGACCGTCGGCTCGGCGCGGT
>JABFXA010000195.1 GCA_013361955.1 Nocardioidaceae bacterium | reverse complement strand
CAGGCCCTCACGGCGGTCGGCCGAGGCGCGGAGCAGGCCGGAGACCCGGCGGTCCTCCTCGACGTGGTCCTGCTCGGCACGCTGCCGGGCGGCGACGGCGTCCTCGAGCCCGCCGCGGTTGGTCTCGACCTCGGCGACGATCTCGCGCTCCTGGGCGCGGACCCGCTCGGCCTCGGCGACCAGCTCCTCCGGGTCGCGGCCGGACTGGTGGGTGGGCTCGGCGTCCTCCTGCGCGTTGCGAACCCGCTCGGCCGCGAGCCCGGCGGTGCCCTTGAGGCGCTCGCGAAGGCCGGACAGCGCGAACCAGGTCTCCTGGGCCGTGGCCAGCGCGGGCAGGTCCTCGCGGAGCGCGGCCTCGAGCGCACTCTCGGCCTGCCGGGCCTCCTCGATCGCGGCCTCCACCTCGGCGCGGCGCTCGAGCAGCACGTTCTCGTCGGCGAGCTCCTGCTCGAGCGACGTCCGCGCGGTGACCAGGTCGTCGGCGAGCAGCCGCGCCCGGGCGTCGCGCACGTCGGCCTGCACGACCGCGGCCTTGCGGGCCACCTCGGCCTGCCGGCCGAGGGGCTTGAGCTGCCGCCGGATCTCGCTGAGCAGGTCCTGCAGCCGGGTCAGGTTGCCCTCGGTGGAGTCGAGCTTGCGGAGCGCCTTCTCCTTGCGCTTGCGGTGCTTGAGGACGCCCGCGGCCTCCTCGACGAAGCCGCGCCGGTCCTCGGGCGTCGCGTGCAGGATCGAGTCGAGCTGGCCCTGCCCGACGATCACGTGCATCTCGCGGCCGATGCCGGAGTCGGACAGCAGCTCCTGGACGTCGAGCAGCCTGCACGGCGAGCCGTTGATGGCGTACTCCGAGCCGCCGTTGCGGAACATGGTGCGGCTGATCGTCACCTCGGAGTACTCGATCGGCAGCGCGCCGTCGGCGTTGTCGATGGTGAGCGCGACCTCGGCGCGGCCCAGCGGCGGCCGGCCGGAGGTGCCGGCGAAGATGACGTCCTCCATCTTCCCGCCGCGCAGCGACTTGGCGCCCTGCTCCCCCATCACCCAGGCGAGCGCGTCGACCACGTTGGACTTGCCGGAGCCGTTGGGACCGACCACGCAGGTGATCCCCGGCTCGAGCCGGAGGGTGGTCGCGGACGCGAAGGACTTGAAGCCGCGAAGCGTGAGGCTCTTCAAGTACACGGATGGCTCCCCTTGGTGTGCTGCGGTCCTGCGGTACTGCTGTGACTGCGGTGTCTGGTGGGACGGCTGTGACGGCGGTGTCGCATGCCGGGCACCCGGCGACGGAACGACGGCGCATTCTGTCAGGGCGCTGCGGTGGGGAAGACCGGTGGGCTCACCTTACCGGCGACGGTTCCCCGGACCGGGGCACCACGCCCGACCTGGTCCCCGCCTAGCCCGGGACCCCCTCAGGTTGACTGCCCCATGGGGCAGTACGGACATGCCTCCTTGTCCACCTCATGTTGGTCCTCTGGGACCTGGCGCGTTCACCAGATCTGTCGTTGGATATCCGGATGGGGGCGATCCGACGACGCATTCGACCGAACATCCCGGCCGGCCTGGCAGTGCTGGTCGCGCTGGCCGCTGCGGCCGCGCCGGCCGGTGTCGGCTCTCCGGAGCAGGCGACCACCACGGGGTTCCAGAGGCCCGACGGGACGCGGTCCCCGGCCTCCGTGACCGTGGTGGACCCGAACCGCTACCCGAGCCCGACCGAGACGCCGCCGCCCGCGGTGCGGATCTCCGCGGCCAGCGCCACCGCGACCGGCGCGGCGGTCCGGGTCGACATCGCCGACGTGCTGCTCCAGGCCTACCGCAACGCCGCCAGCATGGTGCCGACCTCCTGCCACCTGCCGGTGAGCCTGCTCGCCGCCATCGGCCAGGTCGAGTCCGGCTCGCTGGTCGGGCACCCCGTCGACGCGCAGCACCGGACGTCGGTGCTCGGTCCGGTCCTCGACGGCAACGGCTTCGCGGCGATCCGCGACACCGACCACGGCCGCTGGGACGGCGACCCCACCTGGGACCGCGCGGTCGGGCCGATGCAGTTCATCCCGAGTACCTGGGAGCGGTTCGGCGTCGACGGTGACGGCGACGGCGAGGCGAACCCCCAGGACCTCGAGGACGCGACGGCCGCCACCGCGGCGTACCTGTGCTACGGCGGGCGCGACCTCTCCCAGGCCCCCGACCTGCGCTCGGCGGTGCTCTCCTACAACCACTCGCAGGCCTACCTCGAGCTGGTGCTCACGTACCAGGCCCGCTACGCCGCCCTGGGGCTCGACGACGAGGGCGTGGTCCGCGGCCTGCCGACGAGCATCGCGCTGAACGCCACCCCGGTCGGCACGATGGACGGCTGGTCGAGCAGCCGCACGGTCACCCACACCAAGCACCACGGCTCCGGCACGAAGCACACGTCGGGCTCGCCGACGCCGGTCGGCCTGCCGGGCGGCAGCCCGAGCAGCGGCGGCCCCGGCGCGCCGACCGGAGGCCCGACCCCGACCGGTGGACCGACGCCGGCCACGCCGGGCAC
>JABFXA010000030.1 GCA_013361955.1 Nocardioidaceae bacterium | reverse complement strand
GCTCACGCTCGCCGACACCGCCGACGGCGGGCTGGTGGTGCCGCGGCAGATCCCGCCGGCCGAGGGGCTCGACGACGTGGCGTTCAACTGGTGCCACGGTCCCGCGGGCACCTCGCTGCTGTTCGCGGCGCTCGACCGCGCCGGTGTGCCCGACGTGGCCGGTCGCAGTCCATCCGCCTGGGAGCGGGCCTGCGTGCGGAGCCTGCGCACGTCGGGCATCCCGCAGCGTCGGCACCCCGGGTTCTGGGACAACGACGGCCGTTGCTGCGGCACCGCGGGCACCGGCGACGTGGTGCTGTCGGTGTGGCAGCGCACCGGACACGACGAGGACCTCGCCTTCGCGCTGCAGCTCGCCGACGCCGTGGTCGACCGGGCCGTGCGCGAGGGCCCGCACGCCTGCTGGCGCTTCGTGGAGCACCGCAAGGCCGAGCCGCTGCTGCCGCCCGGCGTCGGCTGGATGCAGGGAGCAGCCGGGATCGCGGCGTTCCTGTTCCGGGTCGTGCGGGTGGCCGAGCACGGCCGGCCCGCGAAGGTGCTCGCGCGCAGCGACACCTGGTTCGCGACGCCCTAGACGCGCTGCACCTGCCGCTGCACCCGGAGCAGGTACTCCTTGCGGTGCAGCGGGTCCGCGTCGGTGCGGGACCGCTCCGGCGGCGGCCCGGGCACCGCCTGGTAGTGGTCGAACACCGTCTCCAGCACCCCCTCGCCGCTGGTCAGCGTCGGCAGCGCCTGCTCGAGCGCGTGCACCCGGTCGGCGGGCACGTCGCCCTCGACGACGTACGTGCTGCCGCGGGGGACGGCCGTCAGCGGCACGGCGCGCAGCTGCGGCAACGTCGAGCGCAGCACGCCGTACGCCGCCTCCGGGACCTCGAGCCGGAACCGGTGCACCGGCTCGTGCACCTGGGTGCCGGCCTGCCGCAGCGCGTCCATCAGCACCAACGGGGTGAGGTGCCGGAAGTCGCCGGCGGTGCTGGACATCGCCTTGTCGAACTTCTGGTGCGCGTGGCTCTGCCGCGGCCAGTAGCCGGAGTGGGTCAGCGTCACCGTGCAGTCCGTGACCTCCCAGCCGCGCAGCCCCTGGCCGAGTGTCTCGCGGACGGTCTCCTCGACCGCGCGCATGAACGCGATCGGCATCGACCCGAGCTCGACCTCGAGGCGGTAACGCACGCCCGAGCCGACCGGACCGGGCTCGACGCGCAGGCCGACGGTCGCCAGGAACGGGTTCGGCGCGACGTCGATCAGCTCGACAGCGGCTCCGACGCCGACCGGTCGCTCGATGCAGATCGTGGTGGTCTCGCGGAACGTCACGGCGACGCCGTACTCCTCCTCCAGGGTGGCGGCGACGACCTCCTTCTGCACTTCGCCGTACAGCGACACCGAGACCTCGTTGCGCAGCTCGTCGCGGCGCAGGTCGATCAGCGGGTCCTGCTCCGCGAGCTGGGTGAGCGCGACGTGCAGGTCGCCGCGGTCGCGGTCGCGCACCGGCTCCACCACGGTCTCCAGCGACGGCGGCGGGAAGTAGTGCTCGGCGTCTCCCCCGCCGGTGCCGAGCCGGTCGCCGACGCGGACGCCCGGAAGACCGTGCAGCCGGGCGATCTCACCGGCGCGCACCCGGTCGCGGCGCACCGTGCCGCCGTCGGCGAACACGTCGATGCCGGTGACCTTGCCCTCGTCCCCGAGCCGGTCGCGGGTGTGCAGGGTGCCGGCGAACAGCCGCGCGTAGGCGACCTTCTCGCCCGCCGCTCCCCTCTCCACCTTGAACACCGTCGCGGACAGGTCACCCTCGGTGTCCCCCTCCGCGGCGGGCAGCAGGTCTCGGATGCCGCCGCTCAGCTCGGGCACCCCCGCGCCGGTCATCGCCGAGCCGAGGAACACCGGATGCACCAGCCCGCGGCGCGCCTGCCGGCGCAGCTCGTCGGCCAGCCGCCGGGTGGCCGAGCCGTCGACGTACGCGCGCAGGAAGGACTCGTCGCCGTCGGCGAGCGCGTCCACCAGCGACGAGGTGAACGCCGGGTCGTCCGCGTCGTACGCCGTGAAGATGGCGTCGCTGGTGCCGAGCGCCTTGGTGGTGCCCATCGGCACCATCGGGGCGTCCAGCCGCTCGCGGAGCGCGTCGACGACCTCCTCCTCGCGGGCACCGCGGCGGTCGATCTTGTTGACGAACACCAGCGCCGGTATGCCCAGCCGGCGCAGCGTGCGCATCAGCACCCGGGTCTGCGGCTGTACGCCCTCGACCGCCGACACCACCAGCACCGCCCCGTCGAGCACGCCGAGCACCCGCTCGACCTCGGCGATGAAGTCCGGGTGGCCGGGGGTGTCGATCAGGTTGACGGTGACGTCGCCGATCGCGAACGACACCACCGCGGCCTTGATCGTGATGCCGCGGCGCCGCTCCAGGGCGAGCGTGTCGGTCTGGGTGCTGCCGTCGTCGACGCGACCGATCTCGTCGATGACACCGGCGGCGTGGAGCAGCCGCTCGGTGAGGGAGGTCTTACCGGCGTCGACGTGCGCCAGGATCCCGAGGTTCAGCGTGTGCATGCAGGGTCATGTCCTTGGGTCGGTGGGTCCGAACGAGGTGGGACATGACTGCTCGCATCTGCGTGCCTCTCGGGTCGGGAACGGCCTCAGTGCAGCAGAGACCGCCGACGCCGCTCAACGGGTTTTCGCCTCCTCGCAGGTCGAGGAGCCTCATGAGCCCGCGAGCGAGGCGTCTCGAGACCACCGGTGACCAGCGGACCGGGTACCGGTGGTCTCGGGGCTCGCGGTAGTCAGACGTCGGCGGGGACGGCGAGCTGGCCGCAGGCGCCGTCGATGTCGCTGCCGCGGGTGTCACGCACGGTGGTCGGCACGCCGCGCGCCTCCAGCCGGCGCACGAACTCCCGCTCGTCGGACCGGCGCGACGCCGTCCACTTCGAGCCGGGGGTCGGGTTCAGCGGGATCAGGTTCACGTGCACCCAGCCCCAGTCGCCGTACGACGTCAGCACGTCGGCGAGCAGGTCGGCGCGCCAGCCCTGGTCGTTGATGTCGCGCATCATCGCGTACTCGATGGAGACGCGGCGCTTGGTGACCCGGGCGTAGTTCCACGCCGCCTCGACGGCCTCGTGCACCGACCAGCGGGTGTTGATCGGCACCAGCTCGTTGCGCAGCTCGTCGTCGGGGGCGTGCAGCGACAGCGCGAGCGTGACCGGGATGCCCTCCTTCGCGAGCTGCTCCATCCGCGGCACCAGCCCGACCGTGGACACGGTGATGCCGCGCGCGGACATGCCGAGGCCGTCGGGGCTGGGGTCGGTGAGCCGGCGTACGGCGCCGATCACGGCCTTGTAGTTGGCCATCGGCTCGCCCATGCCCATGAACACCACGTTGCTGACCCGGCTGGGCCCACCGGGCACCTCGCCGCGGGCCAGCGACCGGGCACCCGCGACGACCTGCTCGACGATCTCGGCGGCGGACATGTTGCGCTGCAGCCCGCCCTGGCCGGTCGCGCAGAACGGGCAGGCCATCCCGCACCCGGCCTGCGAGGACACGCACATCGTGGTGCGGTCCGGGTAGCGCATCAGCACCGACTCGACGAGCGCGCCGTCGAACAGCCGCCACAGCGTCTTGCGGGTGGTGCCGGCGTCGGCCTCCTGCGTGCGCAGCGGCGTCATCAGCGGCGGCAGCAGCGACGCGACCAGCGACTCGCGGTCGGCGGCCGGCAGGTCGGTCATCAGCGCCGGGTCGTCGACCAGCCGCGCGAAGTAGTGCGTGGACAGCTGCTTCGCCCGGAACCCGGGCAGACCCGCCTCCACCGCCAGCGCCTTGCGCTCGGCGGCGGACAGGTCGGCGAGGTGGCGCGGCGGCTTGCGGCGGCCGCGCGGCTCGTCGAACACGAGCGGGAGGGTCTTGGGGGCGTCGGACATGACCGCCCCAGTGTCCCATCCGCCCGGTGGCGCGGCGAAATCGTCGGGCGCGGTCAGCTGAGCCAGGCCCAGGTGCCGACCGCGCCGGCGGCGGCGAGCAGGCCGAGGTAGCCGAGTACCAGCCGGACGTCGCGCAGGAAGCACTTCGACCGGGTCAGGCCCCCGCGCCAGGCCCGCGTGTAGCCGACCAGCCCGAGCACCGCGAACCCCAGCAGCGCCACCGGTCCCAGCAGCCAGCCGAGCAGCGCGACCGTCGCGAAGATGCACAGTCGCAGCGGGTCGTACGGCGCCTTGTCGGTCATGCCTGCTCCAGGAGGTCCCGGGCCCCGGTCACGGTGGCCAGCCGGCGGTCCGCCAACGGCTGCCAGGCCTGGACGGCGCAGAACGGTGCGCACTGGTGGCCGCCGTCCTCGTTCACGGTGCCGACGTGCACGCAGCACTGGGTGAGCCGTTCCTCGATCATCGTGTGCACGTCCATGAACGGCTTCACGGTGACCCGCACCACCCGCTCCCCCAGCATCCGGCGCAGCCGCTGCCGCTGGCCGGGCAGCGACGAGGCGGCCAGCCGGGCCAGCGTGCCGATGCCGAGGTCGCAGTTCTCGCAGATGTCCTTCCAGATGCTGCCCATCGACGGGTGCGAGAGCGACGACTGCTCGCTGAGCAGGTCGAGCAGGGAGTCCTTCACCACCTGCCGCAGCCGGGCCGGGATCGCGTCGTCGGCGATCCGGTTCGCCAGCGTCTCCGGCTCGAGCTCGAGCCACTGCTTGAGCTTGTCGTGCCCGATCAGCCGGGTCAGCGACTGCCAGCTGCCGGAGTCGTCGCGGAGCAGGTAGCCGACCGAGCAGCAGTGCGGGTGCGAGCACGGCAGCGCGGTCAGGTCGCGCCAGGTGACGTCGCCGGCGGTCTGCTCCTCGAGACGGGCGAGCACGCCGGTGTGCGTGAGCCGGTCGAGCGGGTCGAGCCCGCCGTGCCGCCCCGACCCGAACACCGGCTGGACGGTCACCCCGCCGACGTACGGCGTGGACAGCGCGCGCTTGACCACCACGCCGATCTCGTCGTCGTTGACGCCCAGCTCGGCGGTCATGGTCAGCGTCATGAACACGCCGGCGGCCGACAGCCGCTCGACCGCCCGCTCCTTGAACCGGCGGATGTCCGCGCCGCGGTGGTGCGCCGAGGCCTCGGCCGACTCGCCGTCGTACTGCAGGTACACCTCGACGCGCTCCCGGTGCCGGGTCAGCAGCGCCAGCAGGTCGTCGTCCTGGGCGATGCGCAGGCCGTTGGTGTTCACCAGGATGCGCACCACCGGCCGGGCGACCAGCTCGTCGAGGAGCTCGGCCAGCCGGGGGTACAGCGTCGGCTCGCCGCCGGAGAGCATCAGCACGTCGAGGCGGCCGTTCTCGCGGGCCAGCTTGGCGTCGACGGAGGCCAGCACCTCCGTCAGCGGCGCGACCGCGGACAGCGCCGGCGAGGAGTCCGCGAAGCAGGTCGGGCAGCGCAGGTTGCACTCGTCCGTGACGTCCTCCAGCAGGATGCAGGTGTGCTGGGTCTGCATCTCCGGCAGCCCGTCCTCGTAGGCCTGCGGCACCGGCTTGAAGTTGCCGGCCAGGTCCGGGGTGTGCACCTTCGTCGGCGCGGTCCACTGCTCCAGGTAGCGCAGGATCTCCGGCGACTCGTCGTACAGCGTGCGGACCAGGCCGTGGTCGGGACAGCCGCGCTCCAGCCACACCCGGTCGTCGCGCACGACGAGCCACCCGGACAGCCGGCGTACCTCGGCGAGCGGCCGGTCCGGGCGCTCCTGGTGGCAGTGCGGGCAGAACGCGTTGACGTAGCGGTGGATGCGGTCGCCCCGCAGCGGCATGCCGGACACGTCAGCCTCCGAAGCTGGCGATGATGGCGACGCACGCGCCGCCGAGGACGATCACGGTCAGGAAGAAGCCGATCAGGATCCCGACGCCCCACCAGCGCGTCGCCGCGTTGGCCAGCAGCACGACCGGGATCAGCAGCCCGATGACGACCGGGAGGAAGAACCACAGCCCGTTCTCGATGCTGGTCACGACCGCGAGCCCGATCGCGCCGGACACCACCGCGTCGAACCCGCCGATGAAGCCGCCGCCGATGATCTCGGGCCAGTGGCTCTTGCGCGGCGGTGGGCCGTACGGCGCGGGGCCGGCCGGGGGCGGGACGTCGCTCATGGGGTGGCCTCGATCCGGGTCGGTGGGGCGGGACGGTCGTAGACGCCTCGGCGCGCCTGGCGGACGACGCGGGCCAGCAGCAGCGGCACCGTGACCAGCAGGAACAGCTGAGGTCGCGTCAGGCCGAGCCAGGCGACGTCGTTGCCGCGGACGAGCTCGACGAGGAACCGGAAGACGCCGTACGCCGCGAGGTAGAGCGTCAGCGTCTCCCCCGGTGCGTCGAGGCGGTGCCGCAGCCAGAACCACAGCACGCAGAACGCCGCGGCGTGGAAGGCGATCTCGTAGACGAACGACGGGTGCAGCGGCACCCCGGCGGGAGCACCGAGCCGCTGCGCGGTGTCCGCGTCGAGGGTGATCCCGAAGGGTGTGCCGGTCGCGGTGCCGGGCTTCTCGGTGAGAAGACAGCCGATCCGACCGACGGCCATGCCGAGCGCGACGGCCGGCGCGAACAGGTCACCGGTGCGCAGCGGGTAGCCGACCAGCCGCTTGGCCACGTGCACGCCGAGCCAGGCGCCGAACAGTCCGCCGAGGATGCTCCGGTTCCCGTACAGCCACTGCTCGGCGAGCGAGGCGTTGTCGCGCAGGTCGACGTGCTGCAGCCAGGTGCCGAGCCGCATGAAGATCGCGCCGCCGGCGACGGCGCCCAGCACGACGTACGCCAGCCGCTCGTCGGTCTGCCCGCGCCGGCGTGCCTCGACCACGAACACCACGACCGCGACCAGCACGCCGAGCCCCACGAACAGCTGGTGGGTCGGCACCAGTCCGCCGATGGTCGGGTACACGCGGCTCAGCATGCCAGCGCAACGGCCCGCTGCCGTCCGTATTCGTACTCAGGTCGCGTGTCGGGTCAACGCCCACACGTCGGGCAACGCGAGCGCCTGCCAGGCGTCCAGGTCGGGCGCTCCGCCGGTGAGCTCGGCGCGCAGCAGCGTCCAGGCGGTGCCGTGCCCGACCAGCACCACGTCGCCGTCGTGCTCGTCGAGGATCCGGCGTACGGCGGGCAGCAGCCGGTCACGGGTCGCGGTCATCGGCTCCCAGCCGGGGACGGCCGGCCGGTCCGGGTCGGAGAACGCCCGCCGGACCTGGTCGCGCCACTCCTCCCGGTCGGCGACCCACCGGGTGGCCGCGCGCCGGTGCTCCACGAGCGCGTCGACCACGGTGACGTCGCCGGACAGCAGCCGCGCGGTCGCCAGCGCCTTCGGCTCCGGGGAGCTGAACCAGGCGGCCCGCTCCGGCAGCCGCGGACGCAGGGCCCGCACCGCGTCGTGGCCGGCCGGGTCGAGGGGCCAGGTCGCGGGCGGGAGGTCCGGGTCGACGCGCGGCCGGCCGTGCCGGACCAGGAACAGCGTGCCGGTCAGCTGAGCACCAGGTAGTGCAGCAGCAGCCAGACCGGTGCGGCGGTGGCCAGGATCGAGTCGAGCCGGTCCATCAGGCCACCGTGCCCGGGCACGATCTGGGACATGTCCTTGATGCCGAGGTCGCGCTTGATCACCGACTCGCAGAGGTCGCCCAGGGTCGCCATCACCACGGCGATCCCGCCCATCAGCACGCCGACCCACCAGTCGCCGTCGAGCAGGTAGACCACGCAGAGCCAGCCGACCACGATGCAGGACACGGCCGAGCCGGCGAAGCCCTCCCACGACTTCTTCGGGGAGATCACCGGCGCCATCGGGTGCTTGCCGGCGAGCACGCCCACGGCGTACCCGCCGATGTCGGAGGCGATGGTGACCAGGATGAAGGTGAGGATCGCGCGCTCGCCCTGGTCCTCCGCGAGCAGCAGTGCGACGAAGCCGCCGAGGAACGGCACGTAGATGATCGTGAACACCGACGCCGTGGTGTCCATGACGTAGCCGGCCACCCCGCCGCGCAAGCGCCACAGCATGGTGCCGAGCACGGTGACCGCGGTGGCGGTGACCAGGGAGGGCGCACCGAACTGGTAGGCGACCAGCACCATCACCACGCCGCCGGCCATCACCGGCTCGCGGGCGACGCGGATCTCACCGGTCGCGAAGGCCTGCGCCAGCTCCCACACCGCGACCACCACGGCGGCGACCACGATCACCATGAACGCGGCCTTCCAGAACAGCAGCGACAGGATGATCGCCGCGCCCAGCACCACGCCGGAGGCGATGGCGACGGGCAGGTTGCGCCCGGCGCGGCCGGTGCTCGGCGGGACCGGGGTGGCGCCGTGGTCCCGGTGGTGGTCCGTTGCGTGGCCCGATGTCTGGTCGGACGGGTCGGAGGGACGCGACGACGGCGAGGACGGGTTCGACGGCGGGCTCGTCATGCGTCGCGTCCGGCTGCTCGAGGCCTCAGACCTCGAGCAGCTCGGCCTCCTTGTGCTTCAGCATCTCGTCGATCTCGTCGGTGTGCTTCTTGGTCATCCCGTCGAGCCGCTTCTCCGCTCCGGTGACGTCGTCCTTGCCGACCTCGCCGTCCTTCTCGAGCTTCTCGAGGGCGTGCTTGGCGGTGCGCCGGATGTTGCGGACCGCGATGCGGCCGTCCTCGGCCTTGCCCTTGGCCATCTTGATGTACTCCTTGCGGCGCTCCTCGGTGAGCTCCGGCAGGGAGACCCGGATGGTCTTGCCGTCGTCGGTCGGGTTCACGCCGAGGTCGGAGTCGCGGATCGCCTTCTCGATCGCGGCCATCGAGCTCGCGTCGAACGGGCTGATGATGATCACCCGTGCCTCGGGCGCGGTGAACGACGCGAGCTGCACGAGCGGCGTCGGAGCGCCGTAGTAGTCAGCGGTCAGCTTGTGGAACATCGACGGGTTCGCGCGGCCGGTGCGGATCGAAGCGAAGTCCTCCCGCGTCACCTCGACGGCCTTGTTCATCTTGCTGTCGGCTTCGTTGAGGGTGTCGTTGATCACGGCTGCTCCTGGTTCTCCGGTCCGGCTGCGGTCGTACGGCGGGCGCTCAGCGCGCCAGGGTGGTACCGATCTTCTCACCCGTCACGACCCGGGCGATGTTCCCCTCCTCGGACAGGCTGAACACGATCATCTGCATGTCGTTGTCGCGGCACAGGCTCACCGACGTGGCGTCGGCGACCTTGAGCCCGCGGGTGAGGAACTCGTCGTAGGTGAGGTGGTCGAACTTCACCGCGTCGGCGTTCTTGCGCGGGTCGGAGTCGTAGACCCCGTCCACGCCCTGCTTGCCCATCAGGATGACCTGGGCACCGATCTCCAGCGCGCGCTGCGCGGCGACCGTGTCGGTGGAGAAGTAGGGCATCCCGGCGCCCGCGCCGAAGATCACCACGCGGCCCTTCTCGAGGTGCCGCATCGCCCGGCGCGGGATGTACGGCTCGGCCACCTGGCCCATCGCGATCGCGGTCTGCACCCGGGTCTCGACGCCCTGCTTCTCGAGGAAGTCCTGCAGCGCCAGGCAGTTCATGACGGTGCCGAGCATGCCCATGTAGTCGGCCCGGGCGCGATCCATGCCGCTCTTGTGCAGCTCGGCGCCGCGGAAGAAGTTGCCGCCGCCGACCACCACGGCGACCTGCACGCCGCTGCGCACCACCCCGGCGATCTCGCGGGCGATCGTCTGCACCACGGCCGGGTCGACCCCGACCTTGCCCCCGCCGAACACCTCGCCGGAGAGCTTGAGCAGCACGCGCTTGTACGCCGTCACGGGCGGTCCTTTCGGGAGGGTCGCGGGAGGCGGACAGACGAAGAGGCCGGTCGAACGCTCCTGTGTGTGCGCACGGCCGGCCTCCTCGATCTACGTCGTCTGTCCCACCCTAGTTGATGTCGCGCGGGCGACGCTCAGGCGCCGACCTCGAACCGGGCGAAGCGCTTGACGCTCACACCGGCCTCGTCGAGCACCGCCTTGACGGTCTTCTTGGTCTCCTGGACGGACGGCTGGTCGAGCAGCGCGACGTCCTTGAAGAAGCCGTTCAGCCGGCCCTCCACGATCTTGGGCAGCGCCTGTTCGGGCTTGCCCTCCTCGCGGGCGGTCGCCTCGGCGATCTCGCGCTCCTTGGCCACGATGTCCGCCGGAACCTCGTCGCGGGACAGGTAGCGCGGACGCATCGCGGCGATCTGCATCGCGGCGCCGCGGGCGGCGGTCTCGTCACCGCCGTCGTACTCGACCAGCACGCCGACGGCCGGCGGCAGGTCGGCCGCGCGCCGGTGCATGTAGGTCACGACGGGGCCCTCGAAGTACGCGACCCGGCCGAGCTCGATCTTCTCGCCGATCTTGACCGCGAGGCCCTCGACGGTCTCGCCGACGGTGCTGTCGCCGAGCGCGACGGCCTTGAGGCTGTCCAGGTCGCCGGCCTTGGCCTGGTCGGCGGCGGCGGCGATCTGCTGGGCGACGGCGATGAACTCCTCGTTCTTCGCCACGAAGTCGGTCTCGCTGTTCAGCTCGACCAGGGCGCCGCCGGAGGTGGCGACCAGCCCGGCGGAGGCGGTGCGCTCCTCGCCGCGCTTCTTCATCTTGTCCTGGCCCTTGACGCGCAGGACCTCGACGGCCTTGTCGAAGTCGCCGTCGGCCTCGGTGAGCGCCTTCTTGGCGTCCATCATGCCCGCGCCGGTCTGGTCGCGGAGCTTCTTGACGTCGGCAGCGGTGATTGCCATGTCGGTTGCACTCCCTCGTGCTGGGTGGTGGCTGGTGCTGGTGGGGGCGGCTGGGGGTAGCCGCGGGGTGCGGGTGCCGGGATCTCG
>JABFXA010000415.1 GCA_013361955.1 Nocardioidaceae bacterium | reverse complement strand
GGCCATCGTCGGGGCCGGCGTCGGGGCCGGCGTCGGGGCCGGCGTCGGGGCCGGAGTGGGTCGCGCCTCGACCGCCTCGTGGCGCATGGGGGACGAGGAGGCGGGCGCCGCGACCGCGACGACGACGAGCGACAGCAGCGCGCCCGCGAACACGCGGGCACGGGACAGGGGCGGGACAGGCAGGGGCATGCGGCATTCCTCGAGCGCGGGCTTGGTGCTCCCGACGGCGTCGAGCAACGTTGCTGAATCGCCGGACCTGGGATCACCGGCAGGGCGTGCTTACCCGGGTGCGTTCACCGGGGCACGCCACTGCGGTTCGATTGTGCTGACAGGTTCCCCCGAGCCCTTCCGGACTCCGGAAGAGCCGTTGCCCATGCTCTCCGGCCGAAACGCCGGAACCAACGGGACGTTCGTCACATGACGGACGTCACGCCCGCGGTCGGTGCGGCTCGCGTCTGGCCGACCTACTCAATCGTCGGTGGTGTGCCGGACGCACCCGCCGGTCCATGATGGTTCCTCCAGGATCACGCAAGGACGTGCGGATAGACACGGCCCGCACGGACGAAGGTGATGCGCATGAGCACGGTGGCGGAACGAGGTCGGACGCACCTCGTGCTGGCCGACGCCCGCGGGTCCCGGATCTCGCCCCGCGGGGCGGACCGCACGACCTGGCGGCTGGTCGTGGGCAGCCTGGTCGCCCTGGTCCTCGCGATCGGCGCCGGCCTGGTGGTGGCCGGCCGGCTGGCCGAGCGCCAGGCGCTGATCGACGCCCGCCGGTTCACCTCCCTGCTCGCGGACAGCTTCGTCCCGCCCGACACGGCCCAGGCCCTGCTCGACGGCGACGAGCGGGCGCGGGACCAGCTCGACGAGGTGGTCCGCGACCGGCTGGTGAAGAACACCTCGGTGCACCGGGTCAAGGTCTGGTCCACCAGCGGGCGGGTGCTCTACAGCGACGACCCGGCGGAGATCGGCATCGACTACGACCTGTCGGACCTGAAGAAGCGGGCGCTGGAGACCGGCGGGCCGGTCGAGGAGGTCAGCGACCTCACGGACAGCGAGAGCAAGCGCGAGCGGCCGCTCGGGTCGCCCCTCATCGAGGTCTACGACCCGGTGCCCACCGCGGACGGCCACCAGGTGCTGTTCGAGGCCTACCTGAGCTACAACCGGATCCGCGAGCAGCGCGAGGCGGTGGTCGGCGCGCTGGCGGAGGTGGCCGTGATCGGGTTCGTCGCGCTGGCCGGTGCGCAGCTGGTGATCGGCCTGCTGCACGTGCGCTGGCTCCGCCGGCGCCAACGCGCCCTCGACGAGCACGCCCGCGCGTCGGCCGAGCGCGACCGACGGCTGCTGGCCCGCAACCTGCACGACGGCCCGGTCCAGGACC
The DNA here is from genome assembly GCA_013361955.1 of Nocardioidaceae bacterium. Lineage (GTDB taxonomy): Bacteria > Actinomycetota > Actinomycetes > Propionibacteriales > Nocardioidaceae > Nocardioides_B. Next base: position 9,377 of record JABFXA010000415.1, on the reverse strand, counting down.
TCGTCGGCACGGGGTACGTCGTCGACGGGGCCCGCACCGCGATCCGGGCCGGCCGGCTCCGCGAGGCGGAGAACCTGCTGGCCACCGCCTCGGGGTCGGTGCGCGACAGCGTGCAGGGGCTGCGCGCCGGGATCGTCGAGCTGCACCCGCGGTCGATCCACCAGGTGGGGCTGGCCCAGGCGCTGGACGACCTCGCCCAGCCGCTGCGCTCGCGGGGCGTCGACGTCAGCATCGAGCTGCGGCCGTCGCGCGAGCTGGACCACGAGCTCGACGGCGAGCTGGTCGAGGTCGCGCACCGGTGCATGCAGGAGCTGCTCCGCAACGTCCTGCAGCACGCCGAGGCGGGCGTCGTCCGCGTGGTCGTCGAGAACACGCCGCACTCGCTGACCCTCACGGTGAGCGACGACGGCCGGGGGCTCGAGCTGGAGGGGGACTCCGAGCAGGGCCACATCGGCCTGCAGTCGCTCGCGGACCTCGCCACCGACTGGCGGGGATCGCTGGAGGTGTGGTCGGGACCCGGCGCCGGGACCGAGGTACGGATGGAGCTGAGCCGATGAGCGTGACCCCCCGGACGACGCGCGTGCTCCTGGTCGACGACCACCCGACCGTCCTCCTCGGCCTGCGGTCGGTGCTGGCGGGTGCCGAGGAGATCGAGGTGGTGGGAGCGGTGACCAGCGGCGAGGCCGCGGTGCGCACGGTCGAGGAGCTGGCCCCGGACCTGGTCCTGCTCGACCTCGCGATGCCCGGCCAGAGCGGGCTGGAGACGCTGCGCGCCATCGCCGAGGGGTCGCCGTCGACGCGGGTGCTGGTGCTGACCGCCAGCGCCGACGCCCGCGACGTGAGCGAGGCGATGCGGCTCGGGGCGTCCGGCTACGTGCTGAAGGACACGGACGGGGCCGGGCTGGTCGACGCCGTGCGCACCGCCAGCCAGGGTCACCTGCCGATCGACCCGCGGGTGACCCGGCACGTGATCGGGACGCCGGGCCCGGCCACCACCCGGATCGTGCTGTCCCCGCGCGAGCACGACGTGCTCCGGCTGCTGCGGCAGGGCCTGACCAACAAGGTGATCGCCGAGAAGCTCGGCATCCAGGAGTCCACGGTCAAGACCTACCTGAGCAACGCCTACGCCAGCATCGGCGTGCAGAGCCGCACCAGCGCGGCGCTGTGGGCGCGGTTTCACCTCGACGACGCGGTGGTCCGCTAGGGCCCCGGCGGCGGCCCCCGCTGGAGGTTGTCCCAAGGGCGGCGCGGTGCACTGGTCCCGTTGCCGCGAACGGTGGGAGGGGGTCCCATGCGCACACCGCGTCTCGACCGGCTGGTGACGGTGGTGCTCGTGCTGCTGGTGCTGGTGCTGCTGGCCGCCCTCTCGACGGTGCAGACCGCGTGGATGGGCCCCGGCTGACGAGGCCCACCCACGGGTGGGATCGATCGGGCTAGGGAACCCGATCATCCGCTGCCGGGGAAACCGTAGCGGGCCGGGATGTCCGGTAATCGGCTGAGACGCGAATCTTTGCCCGATGCGTGACCGCTGGTCCAGAGCACCACCCCCGCGATCGGGGTGCTAGCACCATCGATGACTACCCGGCCCGGTGAGGGCTCCCTAACGTGGCGTGTCATCCACGCCCAGCAGAAGAGGGAGCGGCCGGTGCCCCCGACCCAGCCGCAGCGGTCTCGCCGCGCGCTCGAGCTCGTCGCCCAGGACCACGCGCTCGGCGCGGTCTACCGGGTGCGCGCGGTGCGGGGCTGGCTGACCCGGAGCTGGAAGCTCGTGGTGCTGCAGGAGGGCGCCGGCGGCACCCTGAACCTGCTGCACAAGGAGACGCTGCCGCGCGACGTGTCCCCGGACGTCCGGATGCGGACCCTGGCCACCGACATCGCGGAGGGCTGGGTCCGGCGGCTCGACGGGTGAGGTCTCAGCCCGTCGCCGGGCAGGCGTGGTCGGACAACGCCGCACGCGCCTGCTGCAGCCGCTCCGTGCCGAGGTCGTTGCGCAGGTACCAGTACCAGCCGGGTGAGGAGCCGACGCAGGTGTACGCCGCGTCGATCGCCGGCTTCGCGAACGCCCGCACGCCGATCCGGCCGTAGGACACCACGGCGGGCCGGTCCTGGTCGATGGTGTCGGCGAACCCCTCGTGCCCGCCGGGCCAGGTGTCGTCGAGGTAGGCGATGACGCCGTTGCTGAAGAGCTGCACGCGGTTCGGGTTGCGCTGGTGCGCGAGCACCAGCGGCTGCGGCGCCGACACGGACAGGATCTGCCGGTCGTGGGCCGGCAGCGCGCCCAGCACGCCGGCGGTCTCGGCGCGCTGCTGGTCGAGACGGTGGTCGCGGGTGTCCACGACGTACCAGACCGTCAGCGCGGTGGAGGCCAGCCCCCAGGCGACCCCGGCCGCGACCGCGGTGCGCGGCGAGAACCGGCGTGCCACCGCGGCGACCAGGCAGGCGAAGCCGAGGCAGGCCTCCGGCAGCAGGAAGAACACGTCCGCCCAGCCGTTGAAGGCCTTCGTCGACCACCACCAGCCGATCATGAGCGCGGCGGTCGCGCCGGCGAGGACGGCGCTGGACAGGTCGCGCCGGGTCAGCGGCGAGCGGAGCGCGCGGTACGCCGCGAACGGCACCGCGGCCATCCCGACCACGAACACCCACTTGGTCCAGCCGAACCCGTCGTCGAGGACCGCGTAGAGCGTCGAGAGGTCGTCGAGGTAGCTCACCTGCTCGGTGTAGCGCCAGTTGATCAGCACGAAGTCGTCGAGCAGCACCCTCAGGTGGCCGGTCGCGGCGTACGCGACCAGGAACAGCGTCGGCGGCAGCAACCCGCCGACGACGACCTTCAGCGCGGACCGGACGCCGCCGGACTCGCGGTCGACGGCGATCACCACCAGCGTGCACACGATCGCGGCGAAGAACGAGGGCTGCCAGGTCAGCGTGGCCAGCGCGATCATCACGCCGGCCGTGACCCAGCGGCGGTGCGCGCTGGCGAGCAGCGCCACCAGCAGGAAGAGCAGCAGCGGCGTCTTCTCGCGAGGCCCGTACGTCGCGTAGGTGGCCACGCCCTGGAAGCACAGCAGCGCCGCCGCGGACGCGAGGCCGGCGACCCGGGAGCGCAGCACGTCGCGGCCGAGCAGGTAGGCCACCCCGATGCAGGCGACCGCGATGACCAGGGAGAGCACCCGCATGCCCAACAGCTCGTCGGCGCCGACCAGCTGGGCGGCGAACGCGCCGATGCCGGGCACGAGGTGGGCCAGCGGGCCGGCGCGGTTCAGCACGGCGACATACGGCGGGACGCCGTCGGCCACCTGCTGCCCGGCATAGCTGTACAGGGCGATGTCGCGCGACAGCGCGCCGCCGAAGCCGTGCAGCAGGTACACGCCGAGCGCGACCGCGCAGGTCAGCGGCAGCATCGGGTCGAGGGTGCGCAGCCACGCGCCGAGCCCCCGCGAGCGGGCGGGGGCGGACGGGATCGGGGTGGTCGCCGCGGTCATGCGAGCGTGACGAGGACAGGTGCGCTGCCGCTGGGGGCGACGGCGCACCTGGATCGTGCGGACATGACGCGGCGCGATCTCATGCCCCTGACCGTATCGGTAACCCCGCGAGTCCCGCTGGTCCGTGGTCGGCGCGGTCACCGGAGCCGGGCGGTGACCGCCAGCGCGTCGTGGTCCGTGAGCCGCATCGGCAGCACCCGCACCACCGGCTCGGCGAACCGGCCGTCGCCGTACGCGTGCTGCAGGCCGGCGGACTGACTGGCTCCGCCGTCGTCGCGGACCCACAACGCCGGTGGCGCGCACGGCTGGTGCCGGTTCATGTCGCCCGCCGCGACCACCGGTCCCTGCCGCTCCTCGCGGGCCAGCACCCGCGCGAGCTGCCGGCACTGGCCGTCGTTCGCGTGCAGCTCACCGGGGGAGGAGCGGACGGTCAGGTGGGTGCCGCAGACCGTCACCCGGTCACGGGTGGTCACGCACAGCACCTGGCGGTCCTCGATGCCGTCCTGGGCGTCGTACCGGGTCGACGTGGAGGAGGTGACCGGCGAGCGGGTCAGCACCGCGTTCCCGAAGACGCCGCGGCCGCCGGGGTCGAGGCACGGCATCGGCCGCCCCGCGCCGTCGGTGACGATCGCGAAGCGCACCGCGTAGCCGAGGGTCCGGGCCAGGTCGCGCACGTCGCCGCTGCAGATCTCGGCGAGCGTGACCGCGTCGGCGCCGGTGCCGCGCACCCGTCGGGCCGCCTCGTCGAGCACCGCCGGGTAGCGGGTGCGCGGGAAGCAGGCGGCCCGGCCGGACAGGCACAGGTTCATCTGCAGCACCGTGTACGGCGTCGCCGGCGCGAGCTCTCGCGTGGAGTCGTCGGCGCGGGCGGTGAGGGCCGCGACGAGGGCCAGCAGCACGGCCAGCGCCCGACGGAGCGCGAAGCCCGGCATCCCTCTGGTCTACGTCTTCTCGGCGACGAAGGCGAACTTGCGGATCCGGCCGCTGCGCAGCCAGTCGCTCCAGAGAGTGTGCGACGCGAGCAGGTCGGCGACCCTGCGGCCGCCGACCTGCTCCGCCATCACGGTCGCCTGCGCGCCGTACCCCTCGACCAGCGCGTCGACGATCGTTCGGTGGGCCCGGCTGTGGTCCTCCTGCCGGGTCAGCCGGAACCCGGCCCGCTGCAGGCCGGCCACCATCTCCGGCAGCGGGACCGGCCAGACGGTGTCGGCGGCGGGCATCAGCGCCCGCTCCGCCTCGGTGAGCGGGACGCCCTCCTCGAGCGTGAAAGCGAACCGGCCGCCGACCCGCAGCGCCGCGGCCACCCCGTCGAGCAGCGGGACCTTGTCGCGGAAGGCGAGCATGGTCTCGAGCAGCAGCACCACGTCGTACGGCCCGGAGGGGACCGGCGGCACCTCGGCGACCTCGAACCCGCAGGGCAGCCCGACGGCGCGCTCCCGGGCCACCAGCACCGCCTGGGGGTCGGCGTCGACGCCGAGGTAGTCGCAGCCGAGCTCGCGGACGACCAGGCGGCCGGGGCCGGCCACCCCGCAGCACAGGTCGAGCACCGACACCCCCGGCCCCACCCCGGCGTGCACGGCCAGGTCGAGCACCTCGCTGGCCCGCACGAAGCTCTCCTGGCCGACGAACTCGCCGGGCGGGAACGCCGCCCGCCGTGCCGGCAGCAGCGCGTCGTCGTAGCGGGCCCGCTCGTCGACGCTCATCGGGCCCCGCTGAAGGCGGAGAAGAACCGGTCCCGGAACGCGTCCATCCGCCACACCGGCGCCCCGGCGTCGGGCCGCAGACCGGGCTGCCAGCCCCAGCCGGAGATCTGCCGGACCACCGCCGGGTCATGGGCGACCACGGTCACGGGCACGTCGCGGCTCGCGCCGTGCCCGGTGATCACGGTGCCGGGCTGGTGGTCGCCGAGCACGACCATGACGGTGTCGTCGTCGCCGTACCGCTGCAGCCACGAGTAGAGCGCGTGCAGGGAGTAGCGGATCGACTGCGCGTACGCCGCGCGCACGTCGTCCCGGTCGGCCCACAGCTCGTGCACCGGGATCTCCACCTGCTTCGCCATCCGCTCGAACCGGGTGCCGTCGCCGAGCGTGCTCCACGGGACCATCCGCGGGATCTTGGCCCACGGCTCGTGGCTGGACGCCAGGTCGATCTCGGCCATCACCGGCGGGCGCGCAGACTTCGCCAGCTCGAGCCGGTGCACCGCCTCGAGCGCGAACTGGTCGGGCATCTTGGAGAAGCCGAAGCGCGGCCCGTGGTAGCCGACGCCCCAGCGGCCGTAGACCTTGTCCAGCTGGTAGAACCGCTCTCCCTCGGGCCACGTGTGGCCGCCCGACGGCGTGAACGCGACGGTCCGCCAGCCCGCCTGGCCGAACGCCCGGCCCAGCGTCAGCCGGTTGCCGGCCATCAGCTCGTCGTAGCGCGACTGGTTGTCGACCCACAGCCCGGACTGCAGGGTGCCGTGCGCCAGCCAGCTCAGCCCGCCGAACGTCGAGGAGGTGAGGAACGCGCTCGCGGAGGAGTACCCGGCCGCGTCGAGGCGTCGGCTCTCGGCGTCGAGCTGGGCGTGCAGCCGGGACGCACCGGGCGAGCCCTGCAGCGCGACCCGGCCGTAGCTCTCGACGAAGACCAGCAGCACGTCCTTGCCGCGCAGACCGGAGAGCAGGTCGCCACCGGGACGCTCGCGGAACCGGTCCTTCGACACCGCGGCGTCGAACCTCTCCTGCTCCTCCGCGTCGTGGGCCACCGCCTCCACGTGGGTCACCGCCAGCCGGCTCGCGCTCACCGAGGCGAGCGGCTCTCCCGGCCGCACCTGCAGCCCGGCGGCGGCGCTCAGCGCCCAGACCACGAGGAGCGCCGCGACCACCCGAAGCGACACCACGCGGTGCCGGGCCATCAGGCCGGTGAGACGGGCCACCGACAGCGGCAGCCCGACCAGCAGCACCACGAGGAGCAGCACGGCGGCGACCACGACGAGCACGGCGGCGGCGCGCCCCACCGAGTCGTCGAGGATGGCGATGCCCGGGCCGAGGTAGCCGCTGTCGCCGACCACGTCGAAGGGCCGGTCGAAGAACGCGAAGAACCCCATGTCGAGGACCTTGAACAGGGTCAGCACCGCCAGCAGCAGGCCGACCACCACCGCGAGGATCCGCCGGCCGCGGGCCGGCAGGACCAGCGCGAGCGCCGCGACCAGCAGCCCCTCCACGGGCAGGCGCAGGAACGACGCCGGGCCGAGCCGGTAGGCCTGGTCGGGCGCCAGCAGAGCGAACCACACGAGCAGCCCGCCGAGCACGGTGAGCGTCATCGACGCGACCTGCCGTCGCCGGCTCGGCGGCCGCGGCCCGTCGGCCCCGTGCTCCTCCTTGTGTACGTGGTCCCGCCGGCGCCACAGCCACCACACGTCGCGCCCGATGGTCTCGGCCAGCAGCCCGAGGCAGAGCCACAGGCCGGCGTACGTGACGGGGCGGGGGAGCACGTCGGCGGCGGCCACGAGCAGCACCACGCCGGCGGTCGCGGTGACCACCTTGCGCCAGTACCGGAACGGGAGCCGCTCCGCCCGCATCCAGGGCAGCCACCACGCCGCGGCCCCGAACGCGTAGCGGGCGGCCCCCATCGTCAGCACCCACCAGCCGAAGGTGGGGGCGACGTACACGCAGAGCACCGCGATCAGGAAGGCGTCGACCTCGCCGTCGAGCTTCGCGCCGAACGGCGAGCCGGTCCGGGTGGCGCGCGCCACCCGGCCGTCGACGGCGTCCAGCGCCAGCGCGACCGCCGCCATCGGGACCAGGACAGCGGTGGCAGGCGCCGAGACGAACGAGTCCGCGACGAGTGCGGCCACCGCGCAACCGAGCAGCGCCCGGGAGAGGGTCACCAGGTCGGCGGGCCCGAGGGCCTCGCGGCCGTGGGCGGCCAGCCCGAGCACCACCGAGACGGTCAGCACCGCGCCGCCGCCCAGGCCGACGACCCAGCCGAACGCGCCGAGCCCCACCGTGGCGGCGAGCACCCCGAGGAGCGTGCAGAGCAGGGCATAGCCGACAACCGGGCTCAACCGGGACGTCTGCACCGCGCCTCCTGGGGTCCGGGTACCCCCTTCCGTACGGGGCGCATGCCCCTTCGGTTCACGACACGCCCGGGGTGAACCTTCCGGCGGTCGCGCCCGTAACCCCCATCAGACACCTGAGCGGAGGGGTCCGACGATGCACGCACCGGCAGCCGGCCGGCCGTCCCGACGGCGCAGTCGTGCCTGGGCCTGGGGCCGCCTCGCGGTGGGGGCCGTGATCCTCGCGGTGCTGGTGTGGCGGCTCGGTGCGGGGGCGTTCCTCGAGCCGCTGACCCGGATCGACGCCGCCACGCTGGTCGCCGGCGTGCTGATCGCGCTGCCGACCACGGTGCTCAGCGCCTGGCGGTGGCGGCTGGTCTCCCGCGGCCTCGGCACCGACCTGCCGATGCGCTTCGCGATCGGCGCCTACTACCGGTCCCAGTTCCTGAACACCGTGCTGCCGGGCGGTGTCCTCGGTGACGTCGACCGGGCGGTCCGCCGCGGGCGCGACGTCGGGGACGTCGGCCACGGGCTGCGCGCAGTGGTGTGGGAGCGCACCGCGGGTCAGGTGGTGCAGCTGGCCGTGACCGTGCTGGTACTGCTGGTGATGCCCTCGCCGGTGCACGAGGCGATGCCGTTCGTCGTGGTCGCCGCCCTGGTCGTGGTCGGGGTGCTGGTGCTGGTGCTGCGCACCGTGCGGGTGTCCGGCACGGCGGGGCCGGCCCGGGTCGCGCGGGCGGTGGCCGGCGACGTCCGCGAGGGGCTGCTGGGCCGCGGCGTCTGGCCGGGTGTGCTGCTGTCCTCGATGCTGGTGATGGCCGGCTACACCGCCGGCTACTACGTCGCGGTCCGCAACGCCGGCTACCACGGCTCCGCGGTGAGCATGCTGCCGCTGGCGATGCTGGTGCTGGCCGCGATGTCGGTGCCCGCCAGCATCGCCGGCTGGGGGCCGCGCGAGGGAGTGGCCGCCTGGGTGTTCGCGGTGGCCGGGCTGGGTGCGGAGCTGGGCGTCGCCACCACCGTCGTGTACGGCGCGATGGTCTTCGTGGCCTCGCTCCCCGGCGGCGTGCTGCTGCTGCTCGACCTGCTCCGGCGGGGCCACTCGGAGGCGGCGACGCTGCGGGAGCGCCGCGAGCTGGAACCGGTGTCGGTCGAGGCGGACCGGCCCCGGACGTGGTGACCATGGGGGAGGCCCGGGCCAGCACCGGGTGGCTGGCGCTGCGAGAGCCCGCGGACGCCGCGGCCCGAGCCGCCGACCTCGTCGACGTACTCCGTCCGGACCTGCCGGGGCACGGCGTGCTCGAGGTGCACGACCTCGGGTCCGGCACCGGCTCGATGGCGCGGTGGGTCGCGGCGCGTCTCGACGGGCCGCAGCACTGGGTGCTGCACGACCGCGACGAGGAGCTGCTCGACCACGCGGGCGCGCACCTGCCGCCGTCGGCTCGCGACGGCGCAGCGGTCACCGTCGAGACCCGGCGCGACGACATCACCCGCCTCGACCCCGGGGCGCTGGCCGGTGCCGGGCTGGTCACCGCCTCCGCGCTGCTGGACATGATGACCGCGGCGGAGCTCGACCGGCTGGTGACCACCTGCGCCGCGGCGGAGTGCCCGGTGCTCGTCGCTCTCAGCGTGAACGGGAGGGTCGAGCTGACCCCGCCGGACGACGTCGACGAGACCGTCCGCGACGCGTTCAACGCGCACCAGCGCCGCGACGCCGGTGCCGGCCCGCTGCTCGGTCCGGACGCGGCTGCGGCGGCGCTCCGTGCGTTCCGGAAGATCGGCCGTCGCGTGCAGACCCGGCCCAGCCCGTGGACGCTGGGCGCGGACCAGGCGGCGCTGACGTCCGCGTGGTTCGAGGGCTG
>JABFXA010000285.1 GCA_013361955.1 Nocardioidaceae bacterium | reverse complement strand
GGTGCGGGCGCAGCCCGACGGTGTCGCCGTCGACGGCCCACTGCACCCGGGTCCGCCAGCCGAGCGCCTCCGGCTCGACCGCCTCGACGGTCACGTCGACGTCGAGGCCGGCGAGCCGGAGCAGCTGCTCGGCGACGACGGCCGCCTTCAGCCGGCGCTGGGCCGGCGGGGTCGCGTGCTGCCAGTCGCAGCCGCCGCACCGGCCCGGCCCCGCGAGCGGGCAGGGCGGCTCGACCCGGTCCGGTGACGCCTCGCGTACGTCGACCGCGTCGGCGCGCAGGAACCGGTCGCCCTCGCTGCCCTCGGTGACCCGGGCCACCACCAGCTCACCCGGGAGCGCGTGCCGGACGAACACCGCACGGCCCTCGTGCCGGCCGACGACGAACCCACCGTGGCCGACGTTGCCGACGCGCACCTCCACGAGCTCGCCGACCAACGACCGGCCGCGCGCGGCACGTGCCCGGGGACGGGCTCGGCTCAATGCAGGTCCCCGCTGCGCTTGCGGTCCGGCCGGGTGTCGCGGAGCACCTGCCCGGCGCGGACGTCGCCCGCGCGCACCTGGTTGACCGAGCGCTCGGCCCGCTGCTTGGCGAGCACCGAGGAGCGCAGCTGGTAGGGCACCGAGGTCACCATCACCCCGGGCGTGAACAGCAGCCGTCCCTTGAGTCGCAGCGCGGTCTGGTTGTGCAGCAGCTGCTCCCACCAGCGGCCCACGACGTACTCGGGGATGTACACCGCGACCACGCCACGCGGGTTGGCGTCGCGGATGCTGCGGACGTAGTCGACGATCGGGCGGATCACCTCGCGGTACGGCGAGTACAGCACCTTGAGGGGTACGTCGATCCGTCGCTCGTCCCACTCCTCGAGGATCCGCGACGTCGAGGCGGAGTCGGTGTCGACGAGCACCGCCTCGAGGACGTTCGGGCGGGTCGCCTTCGCGTAGGCCAGCGCCCGCATGGTCGGCTTGTGCACCTTCGAGACCAGCACGATCGCGTGCACCCGGGTCGGCAGCACCTGGTCGTCGGCCTCGACCAGCAGCTCGCGGCCGACGTTGTCGTAGTGCCGGCGGATGCCCCGCATGATCAGGAAGAAGCTGCCCATCGCCAGGATCGCGATCCACGCGCCGGCGAGGAACTTGGTGAGCAGCACGACGACGAACACCACGGCGGTCATGCCGAGGCCGAAGGTGTTGATCGCCCGCGACCGCATCATCCGGCGCCGGGTGGCCGGGTCGGTCTCGGTCTTCAGGTGCCGGGTCCAGTGCCGGATCATGCCGAGCTGGCTGAGGTTGAACGACACGAAGACGCCGACGATGTAGAGCTGGATCAGCTTGGTCACCTGGGCGTCGAAGGCGACGATCAGCGCGATCGCCATGAACGCCAGGATCAGGATGCCGTTGCTGTACGCGAGCCGGTCGCCGCGCGAGGCGAGCTGCCGGGGCAGGTAGCCGTCCCGGGCGAGGATCGAGCCGAGCACCGGGAAGCCGTTGAAGGCGGTGTTCGCGGCCAGCACCAGGATGATCCCGGTCATCGCGATCACGAAGTAGAACCCGGGCGTGAAGTTGTCGAAGACCGCTCTGGCGATCTGCGCGATCACGGTGTGCTGCACGTAGCCGGCGGGCAGCGGCGACCCGTCGGGCTGGCGGAGCCGGTCCAGGTCGCTCGGGTCGACGTACTTCAGCCCCATGTTGTAGGCGAGCAGGATGATGCTCATCAGCATCGTGACCGCGATCAGCGCGAGCAGCAGCAGCGTGGTCGCGGCGTTGCGGCTCTTCGGCTTCCGGAACGCCGGGACCCCGTTCGAGATCGCCTCGACGCCGGTCAGCGCGGCACAGCCCGACGAGAACGCCCGGGCGAGCAGGAAGACCATCGCCGCCTGCGAGATGGTGCCCTCGTAGCCGGGCGCGGGCACCAGGTGCAGGTCGGCGCTCTCGACGTTCGGGAGCGTGCCGGACAGCGCCCGGAACAGACCGTAGGCGGCCATCCCCATGATCCCGAGCATGAAGCCGTACGTCGGGATCGCGAAGAACGTCCCGGACTCCCGGACGCCGCGGAGGTTCAGGGCAGCGAGCAGCAGCACCAGCAGGCACGCCCACAACGCCTCGTGCCCGCTCATGAAGGTGAGCGCGGCCCGGGCGTTCTGGACGCCGGAGGAGATCGACACCGCCACGGTCAGCACGTAGTCGACCAGCAGCGCGCTGGCCACGGTCACGCCGGCGTTGGGTCCGAGGTTGACGGTGGCCACCTCGTAGTCGCCGCCGCCGCTGGGGTAGGCGTGCACGTTCTGCCGGTACGACGCGACGACGGTCAGCATCACCAGCGCGACGAGCAGGCCGATCTTCCACGACCAGGCGTACGCCGCGACGCCGGCCGCCGACAGCATGATGAAGACCTCCTCCGGGGCGTAGGCCACGGAGGACAGCGCGTCGCTGGCGAACACCGGCAGCGCGATGCGCTTGGGCAGCAGCGTCTCGCCCAGCTGCGTGCTCCGCAGCTTGCGACCCAGGAGGATCCGTTTCGAGACGTCACCGACACCCACGAGTGGCAAGGCTAGTACCCGCTCGGCCCGTGTAGCGTCTCCCCCGTGCACGTCGTGATCATGGGCTGCGGACGGGTCGGCTCCACGCTCGCCAAGAGCCTCGAGGACCGCACCCACACGGTGTCGGTCATCGACAGCAACCCCGACGCCTTCCGCCGGCTCGGACCGTCGTTCAACGGCACCAAGGTGACCGGGATCGGCTTCGACCAGGACGTCCTCGAGCGCGCCGGGATCGAGAAGGCCGACGCCTTCGCCGCGGTGTCCAGCGGCGACAACTCCAACATCATCGCGGCCCGGGTGGCGCGCGAGACGTTCGGCATCCAGCAGGTCGTCGCCCGGATCTACGACCCGGGCCGCGCCGAGGTTTACCAGCGCCTCGGCATCACCACGGTGGCGACCGTGAAGTGGACCGCCGACCAGGTGCTGCGGCGGCTGCTGCCGGCCGGCGCCGAGCCGGACTTCCGCGACCCCTCCGGCACCATCCGGGTCGACCACGTCCCGGTCACCGAGCAGTGGATCGGCCAGCGCACGGTCAAGTTCCAGGGTCAGTCCGGCAGCCGGATCGCCTGGATCGACCGGCTCGGCGAGGGGATGATCCCCGACCGCGAGACGGTGATCCAGGAGGGCGACCTGCTGCACCTGGTGATGCGCGAGGAGGCGGCCGACCGGGTCTACGAGGTCTTCTACAACGGACCGGAGGACGACTGATGCGCGTCGCCATCGCCGGGGCCGGCGCGGTCGGCCGGTCCGTGGCCCGGGAGCTGATCGGCAACGGTCACCGGGTCCTGCTCATCGACAAGGACCCCAACGCCCTCAAGCCCGAGCGGGTGCCCGACGCCGAGTGGCTGCTCGCCGACGCCTGCGAGATGTCCTCGCTGGAGGAGGCCAAGCTGGAGAGCTGCGACGTGGTGATCGCGGCGACCGGCGACGACAAGGTCAACCTGGTCACCTCGCTGCTGGCCAAGACGGAGTTCGCGGTCCCCCGCACCGTCGCGCGCGTGAACCACCCCAACAACGAGTGGCTGTTCAGCGAGGCCTGGGGCGTCGACGTCAACGTCTCCACACCGCGGATCATGTCCGCGCTCGTCGAGGAGGCGGTCACCGTCGGCGACCTGGTCCGGCTTTTCACCTTCCGCCAGGGCAACGCGAACCTCGTCGAGCTCACGCTGCCCACCGACTCGCCGTACGTCGGCAAGCCGGTCGGCCTGATCCCCTGGCCGGAGAACTGCTCGCTGGTGACCATCCTCCGCGACGGCCAGGTCTACACGCCCGACGGCGAGCAGCCGATCGAGTCCGGCGACGAGCTGCTGTTCGTGGCCTCCAGCGACGTCGAGTCGCAGCTGCAGGACCTGCTCTCCCCCGCCACCGGCGAGTAGCGTCTAGCCCCGCTCCTCGACCGGGGTCGCGTTGCGGGTCAGCAGCCAGGCCATCGCGGCCAGCGCGGCGAGCTGCAGCGGCCAGCCCATCACGACCTTGCCGACCCCGAGCGCGGCGATCATCGGGCCGGGGTCCTCGGCGGCCTTGCCGGCGAGGTAGACGGGCACCTGCACGACCAGCCGGATCACGCACGGCAGGGCCAGCATCCAGGTCAGGTTGCGGCACAGCCGGACCACCTGGCGGTCCTGGTGCCAGGCGGTGGGGTCGCCGGCGACGCTGCCGACCATGAACCCGACCACCGGCCAGCGGACCAGGATGCTCAGCACCAGCCCGGCGGCGTAGATCGCGTTGTAGACCAGACCCGGCACGAAGTACGCCAGCGCCTGGTCGTTCTCGTCGCCCCCGCCCCGGGCCGCCCGCCAGGCGAACAGCGCGCCGACGGCGATCCCGACCAGGCTGTTCAGCACGAACTGCGGGGTCGAGCGCTGCACCAGCCGCGCCACCAGCAGCACCACGGCGGTGGCGATGCTCAGGGCCAGCGCCGGCTTCAGCTCGCGGGTGGGCAGGAAGGTGACGGTGAAGACGATCGTGGGCACCGCGGCCTCGAGCATGCCGCGTCGGCCACCCAGCGCCTTGGAGAGCTGCGCCCGGACGACGGCCTCGACGGTGTCGGCGCCGACCGGAGGGTGCGCGGTCGCGTCGGCAGAGGACAAGGGGCCTACCTCAGCTCGTAGCGGGGGTTGAACATGACCCGCATGTCGTCCTGCTCGCCACACCGGCCGACCACCTTGATCTGGCGCCCGGGCTCGATGCCCGCGATCCGGCGGCGGCCGAGCCACACCAGCGTGATCAGCGCCGAACCGTCGTAGAGCTCGGCCTCCAGCGCGGGTACGCCCCCGCGGGGCCGCAGCGTCACCGTCCGCAGGCTGCCCTGGAGCTCCACCCGCTGCCGGTCGTGGGCCTCGGCGATCGGGCAGCAGCCCGCCTTGACGGCGTCCTCCTGCAGCTCGCGGGCCTCCATGTCGGCGCTGCTGGCCCACTTGTTGAGGCTCTTGCGCAGCCGCCCCTTCACCTGTGCCATGACATCCAATCTAACCGCGTTCGCGGTCCCGTGATTCCGGTTCCCCGAACCGGTACGGACTACGCAGTGTCGGTCCGCCGGGCCTGGGGCGGCATGGTCAGCGGGAGCGGGTCGCCGGGGGGCACCGGGCCGCTGCCGCGGACCACCACGACGTCGCGGAGCGCGGTCTCGACGGCGCCGTCCTGCCGGTACTCGACGGCCGGTACGCCGAACAGGGTCGCCCGCAGCAGCCAGCGCGGTCCGGGGATGCCGACCACCCGGGAGGTCTGCGGCGCGCGGCCGCCGTCCGGGGTGGTCATGGTCAGCGACACGGTGAGCTCGGTGCCCCAGGGGCCCTGGTGCTCGGTCGCGGTGCCGCCCATCCGGGCCACCTCGGCGGACACCTGGCGGCGCACCGCGTCCCAGACGTCCCCGTTGCGCGGGGCGGCGAACGCGCGCAGCTCGACCGCGCCCTCGGCACCGGCCAGCACCACAGCCACCACCTGGCCGGAGGCCTCGTCGACCTGCAGCTGCAGCTCGAGGCCCTCGGCGGGCGTGACCAGCAGGCTGCCCAGGTCGACCCGGCCGTCGTCCTCGGACCGCTCGACCTCGGACTCGTCCCACGGTCCGTCGGCGCGCGGCCCGCTACGACGGGCGAGCTCGGCCTCGTCGACCTGGTCGACGGCGTCCGGCTCCTCGGCCTTCCTGCGGCGGAACATCAGTGGGTCGGCTCCTGCGTGCTCGTGGGCGCGGTCTGCGCGGTGACGGGGGCGGTGAAACCGCCGGTGGAACCGTACCCGTCCGCCCCGCGGGACGAACCGGGGAGTTCCGCCACCTCCACGAACCGGGCGTGCTCGACGCGCTGCACGACCAGCTGCGCGATCCGGTCCCCTCGGGAGAGGTCGACGGCCCGGTCGCGGTCGAGGTTCACCAGCAGCACCTTGACCTCGCCGCGGTAGCCGGCGTCGATGGTGCCGGGCGCGTTGACGATCGACAGCCCGCACCGGGCCGCGAGCCCGGACCGCGGGTGCACCAGTCCGACGTACCCCTCGGGGATCGCCATGCTCAGCCCGGTCGGCACCAGCCCCCGCTCCCCCGGCTCCAGGTGCACGTCGACCGTGGTGACCAGGTCGGCACCGGCGTCGCCGGGGTGCGCGTACGACGGCAGCGGCACGTCCGGGTCGAGGCGGGTGATCGCGATCTCCATGCCACGACCCTAGGACCCGGCGGCGGGCCGGTGGATGCCAGGATGTGCGCCATGCCGGACGGGTACGACGAGCGCCTCGCCGTGCCGTTGCGCTGGTGGGCCCTGGCCACGATGTTCCTCGCGTCGGTCGCGCTCGCATTCCTGGTGGCCACCCCGTTCTGGGTCGCGGCGACGGTGACCGGGGTGCTGCTGGCGCTGGTGCTCGCCGTGTTCCTCTCCTACGGCGCCGCGCGGCTGACCGTGCACGAGGGGGTGCTCACCGCCGGGCGCGCGCACATCGACGTGCACTGGCTGGGCGAGGCGGAGGTGCTCGACGCGGAGGCGTCCCGGCTGCTGGCCGGACGGGACGCGGACGCGCGGGCGTACCTGCTGCTGCGCCCGTACCTCCGGCGAGCGGTGCGGGTCGACGTCACCGACCCGGCCGACCCGGCGCCGTACTGGCTGCTGTCGACGCGGCGTCCGGAACGGCTCGCGCTCGCGCTCCGCGAGGCGAGGGCGGGGAGTACCGGTCCCGCCGCTGGGTAGAGACTGGGACCAACACGACGCAGGAGGAGACATGGCTTCAGGCTCGAAGGTCTGGTCACTGTTCGGGCTCGCGGCGACCGTCGGGGCCACGATCGCGGCCCGCAAGGGGATCACGGCGGCGTGGAAGCTCTCGACGGGCAAGAAGCCGCCGTCCAACCCGGAGCACCCCGACGTCTCGATGGGTGAGGCGGTCGCGTGGGCGGTGGCCAGTGGTGTCGCGGTCGGGCTCGCCCGGATGCTGGCGACCCGCAAGGCGGCCGACTACTACCGGCGCTCCACCGGGCACCTGCCCGCCAACCTGGAGGACGTCGAGGTCTGAGCAGACGAACAAGGCCGGGGCCCGTGCGGGTCCCGGCCTTTCTCGTGTGTGCGGTCGTGCCTGTGGCTGCGCGTCAGGCGCAGTCCTTGCAGATCAGCTTCTTCGCGTCGGCGAGCTGGCTGCGGTGGTGCACCAGGAAGCAGCTCATGCAGGTGAACTCGTCGTCCTGGCGCGGTCGCACCTCGACCGCCAGCTCCTCGTGCGACAAGTCGGCGCCCGGCAGCTCGAAGGACTCGGCGGCTTCCGCCTCGTCCTCGTCGACCTTGCCGGAGTTCTTGTCGTGCCGGCGAGCCTTCAGCTCCTCCAGGCTCTCTTCGCTCTGGTCCTCCTCGGTCTTCCGAGGAGCGTCGTAGTCAGTGGCCATCTTCTGTCTTCTCCTGCCCCCGTGCTGCGCCCCGAGTCCCTGAGTGCGTAGGGCGGGTGGTCCGTGTCGTGGGTGTCTTGTCGTGCCTGTTTTCCGTCTGTTCACCGAGCGCCGAGCGTCGATGCTGCGGCGGATTGTGCACCATCGACCCCCTCTCGTGCACGGTCATTCCGAAAGGTGTCGCCAGAGTCACAGACCGATACCCCCTGCGACTCGCCGGACGGACCGAGTGCGACCGGGGCAACGCGGGCGTCCCGGTGGCTATTCCCGGCCTGGACCACTCATTTCTGACGCAGGAAACCGCTGCGTGCGACCAGGTTCTCGAAGCCGTCGAAACCCACCGAAGGGGCGCAGAGCACGCAGGGGTTGCCGCCCACCCCGGTGCGCATCTCCAGCCGGGCGCCGGCCTCGGTGGCGACGAGTCCGCCGGCGGCCATGTCCCAGTCGTTCAGGCCCTCCTCGACGAACCCGTCGACCCGGCCCGCGGCGACCGCGCACAGGTCCAGCGCGGCCGCGCCGAAGCGCCGGATGTCGCGCACCTCGTGGAGCATCGCCGACACCGCGGCGGTCTGCGCGACCTTCACGTCGGCGACGTAGTTGAAGCCGGTCGCGACCAGCCGCTGCGAGAGCGGCTTGTCCTCGGTGGGCACCTCGAGCCGGGTGCCGTCGACGTACGCCCCGCCGCCCCGGGTCGCGGTGAACGTCTCGCCGCTGGCCACGTTGACCACCACACCGGCCACCGGGTCGCCCGCGACCGAGGCGGCGATCGAGACCGCGTAGTGCGGGATGCCGTAGAGGAAGTTGACGGTGCCGTCGATCGGGTCCACCACCCACTGCACGCCGCTGTCCGAGCCCGAGCTGGCGCCCTCCTCGCCGAGGAAGCCGTCGTCGGGCCGCGCGGCCATCAGCCGGTCGAAGATCAGTGCCTCGGCGGCCTTGTCCACCTCGGTGACCACGTCGACCGGGCTGGACTTGGTGGCGGCCACCTCGACCCCGTGCCGGCGTCGCTCGCGCACCAGGTCGGCGGCCTCGGCCGCGACGTCCGTCGCCAGCCCGAGCAGCTCGTCGTAGGTCGGGAACACTCAGTCGCTCCCGCACAGCGCCGGCCGGGGCCCCCGCGGGTTGGCACAGCAGCCGGCCGGACACACGTCCCAGGAGGGGCCGAGCACCCCGACCGTCGGGCGCCGCACCTCCAGGCCGCGCTCGGTCCGGGCGCGCTCGACGAGCAGCTCGCGCAGCATCGCGACGAACCGCGGGTCGAGCCCGGCGGTGGCGGCCCGCGCGAAGTGCAGTCCGAGCTTCTCGGCGGTGGCCGACGCCTCGGTGTCGAGGTCGTAGATGACCTCCATGTGGTCGGAGACGAAGCCGATCGGCACCACCACCACGCCGGTGACGCCGTCGGCGGCGAGCTCCTCGAGCCGGTCGTTGACGTCGGGCTCCAGCCAGGGCGTCTGCGGCGGGCCGGAGCGCGAGCAGAACACCAGCTCCGTCGGGTAGCGGTGGCCGGTCTCCTGGCGGACCCGCTCGGCGATCTCCTCGGCGACGGCCCGGTGCTGCGCGACGTACGCACCCCCGTCGGGGCCGGACGCGTCGTTCATGGAGTCCGGGATGGAGTGCGTGACGAACAGGACGTGCGCCTCGCGGCGGGACGAGTCGGGCAGGTCGGCGAGCGCGGTCAGCGTGGCGTCGACCATCGGCTCCACGAAGCCCGGGTGGTTGAAGTAGTGCCGGAGCCGGTCGAGCCGTGGCGCGCCGTCACCCACCTCGGCGACCGCGTCGGCGAGGTTCTCGCGGTACTGCCGGCAGCCGGAGTACGACGCGTAGGCGCTGGTGACCAGGCAGGCCGCCCGGGTCACCCCGTCGTCGCGCATCCGGGCGAGGGTGTCGGTGAGGTAGGGGTCCCAGTTGCGGTTGCCCCAGTACACGGGCACGTGGATGCCGTGGGAGCGGAGGTCCTCCTCGACCGCGGCGAGGAACTCGCGGTTCTGGTCGTTGATCGGGCTGCGGCCGCCGAGCTCGTAGTAGTGCTCGGCCACCGACTCCAGGCGGTCGCGCGGGATGCCGCGTCCGCGGGTCACGTTCTCGAGGAACGGGAGCACGTCCTCGCGCCGCTCCGGCCCGCCGAAGGAGACCAGCAGGACCGCGTCGTACGGCGTGACGTCCGGCGCTGACTCGTGGGGCATGCGGCCAATCCTAGGATTCGGCGTGATGCTGTCGACCTATCGCCGGGTGCTCGGCCTGCCGGGAGCCCTGGTTTTCTCCCTCGCCGGGCTGGTCGGCCGTCTCCCGATCTCGATGGTCAGCCTCGGCATCGTGGTGCTGGTCTCGACGCGGACGGGCTCGTACTCGCTGGCCGGCACGGTGTCCGCGTCGTACCTGATCGCCAACGCGGCGTTCGCCGTCCCGCAGGCGCGGCTGGTGGACCGGCTCGGCCAGCACCGGGTGCTGCCGGTGGCGATCTCGGTGTTCGCCGTCGGCCTGGTGCTGATGATGGTCGCGGTCGAGCGGGACTGGCCGACGCCGTGGCCGCACGTGTTCGCGGCGGTCGGCGGGATCGGGATGCCGCAGATCGGGTCGAGCGTGCGGGCCCGCTGGGCCCACCTGGTCGACGACCGACGGCTGCTGCGCACCGCGTTCGCCTTCGAGGCGGTCGTCGACGAGACGGTGTTCGTGGTCGGCCCGACGGTCGTGGTGCTGCTGGCCACCACGCTGCACCCGCTCGCGGGCCTGGGCGCCGCGGTCACCGCCGGGGTGGTGGGCACGACGGTGCTGGTGTCGCAGCGGCGGACCGAGCCGCCGGTGGGCCGGGGCCGCGAGGGCCACGGCCCCGGGTCCATGCCGTGGCGGGTGCTCGGGCCGCTGACGCTGTCGTCGTTCACGATGGGCGTGCTGTTCGGCGGCGCCGAGGTGGCGGCCGTGGCGTTCTCCGACGAGCAGGGCACGAAGGCGATGTCCGGGGTGCTGCTGGCCATCTGGTCGCTGGGCAGCCTGCTGTCCGGGGCGGTGACGGGAGCGGTGCACGTCGGCGGGTCGAACGCGACCCGGTTCCGGTGGGGGCTGCTGACGCTCGGGGTGCTGCTGGTGCCGCTGCCGTTCCTCGACGGGTTCGTGACGATGTCGGTGGTGCTGTTCCTGGCCGGCTTCGCGATCTCCCCCACGCTGATCGCCGGCGTCGCGTGGGTCGAGGAGATCGTGCCGCCAGGCCGGATCACCGAGGGCATCACCGTGCTCACGACCGGGCTCGCCGCGGGCGTCGCGCCCGGCGCGGCGCTGGTCGGGGTCGTCGTCGACGCCGCCGGCGCGTCCGCGAGCTTCTGGGTCTGCGCACTGGCCGGGCTGGCCGGTGCGGCCCTCGCGTGCGCCACCGCCGCGGTGGGGCGGCGCACCGCGCCGCCGGTCAGCGAGGAGCGACCATCGC
>JABFXA010000039.1 GCA_013361955.1 Nocardioidaceae bacterium | reverse complement strand
CGCCGTACGCCGCCGCGTCGGTGTGCCTCGACGAGCCGGCCGCAACCGGGGCGCCGGGCGCGCGGCTGACGCTCTCCTCGGGTGGCGTCGCGCTGACCGCGGTCTGGGACGGGCGGGCGGCGCGGCTCGACGTCACCGCCGGCGACCGGACGACCACCCACCGCTCCCGGCGGATGGGCCGGCCGAAGGACCCGCCCCGCGAGCTCGGCCTCGCCCTCACCGGCACCCACGTCACCGTGCTGACCCGCGGCCCCGGTCCGTGGACGGCCCGCGCCCGGGTCGACCTCCGCGACCTGCCGCACCGGGTCGATCCCCGTGACGAGGCGTGGCTGGCCGGCCTCACGGTAGAGGGCGCCGGAGAGCTGCGAGCCGGCGGGTTCGGCCAGCTGGGCCTGCGGGACATCCGTTTGGTCACCAACGCCGACGGGACGGCGTACTTCCCTGACGATCCGCACGGCCCGGTCCTCCTCACCGCCACCAACGCCGACGGGACGGCGTACTTCCCTGACGATCCGCACGGCCCGGTCCTCCTCACCGCCACCAGCGCCGGCCCGGGCTTCTTCGACACCGCCCACACATCGGTGTGGTCGCTGGACCGGGCGACGCTCGGGCTGACGCACCGGGCCGACCTGTTCTTCCGGCGGCCGGACCGGCCGGGGGCGTACGGCGACCACGCCGTCCACCTGGTCCGCGACGACGGTCGCTGGCTGGTCGCGGCGAGCACGTGGGGCGACTTCGACAGCGCCCGGCCCGGGGCGAGGGTCGACGCCACGCTGGCGACCAGCGCCGCCGACCTCACCATCGGGCGGCACCTGCTCGACACCGAGCCCCTGCCGCTGCCGACCACCGGCCTCAGGTCGGTCGGCGTCTGGGACCCGCACCTGGTGCGGACCGACGCGGGCTGGCTGGTCGGCTACGTGAGCGCGACCAGGTTCTTCGCGTTCCACCCGGTGGTGGCGGCGGGGCCGTCGCTGTCGGAGCTCCGTCTCCGGGCAGCCGCGGCCGACCGGACCGCCACCGAGGGCACCACGCTGGCGCGGGTCGACGGGGAGTGGCGGGTGCTCGCCAGCGACGGCCGGGACAACCCGCGGGGCCGGCGCCGGCGGTACCCCGTCTGGGACCTCGACCTGCGCGAGCTGGGCACCCTGGACGCGCCGTACCCCTCCAACATCCCGTGGCCGACCCTTGTCCCGGACCTCCCCCGGCCGGACGGCGAACCGGGGTGGCTGCTGGTGGGGTTCGACGGGCGCGCGGCTGCGGGACCGCTGCCCGGCTACGGCACCCACGGCGACGTGGTGATCGCCCGGTCCGCCGACGCCGGTGCCCCGGGTCCCGGGCGCTGAGCGACCGGGCTACCGTTGTGACCGAGGACACGGCGCCACCCCTGCCGCGTCCCCACCCTTGCCAGCCCGGGCCACCCACCCCGTGGCCTCGACCAGGAAGCAGGACCACCCATGTCCGACCGCGTCACCCCCTCCGCCGACGGCTGCGACGTCTTCGACCTCGGCCACGACCACGAGCAGGTCGTCTTCGCGAACGACCCGGCCACCGGTCTGCGCGCGATCATCGCGATCCACTCCACGGCCCTCGGTCCGGCGCTCGGAGGGACCCGGTTCTATCCCTACGCCTCGACCGCCGCGGCGCTCGAGGACGTCCTCAACCTCTCGCGCGGGATGTCCTACAAGGCCGCGCTGGCCGGCCTCGACCTCGGCGGCGGGAAGGCCGTGATCATCGGCGACCCGGCGACGGCCAAGTCCGAGCCGCTGCTGCGCGCCTACGGGCGGCACGTCCAGTCGCTCGGCGGCCGCTACCTCACCGCCTGCGACGTCGGCACCTACAGCGAGGACATGGACCTGATCGCCCGCGAGTGCGACTTCGTCACCGGGCGGACCGTGGCCCACGGCGGCGCGGGTGACAGCTCGGTGCTGACGGCGTACGGCGTGTTCCAGGGCATGCGCGCCGCCGCATCGGTCGCCTGGGGCACCACCTCGCTCGAGGGCCGCACCGTCGGCGTGGCCGGGGTCGGGAAGGTCGGCCACCACCTGGTGCGGCACCTGCTCGACGACGGCGCCTCCGTCGTGGTGACCGACGTGTCGGAGGCCGCGCTCGCGCGGGTGCGCGAGGAGAGCCCGTCGGTGCGGGTGGTCGGGTCGACCGAGGAGCTGGTGGCCTCCGAGCTGGACGTCTACGCGCCCTGCGCGCTCGGCGGCGCGCTCACCGACGAGGTGGTCGGCGTGCTGTCGGCCCGGATCGTGTGCGGCGCGGCCAACAACCAGCTCGCGCACCCGGGCGTCGAGAAGGCCCTGGAGGAGCGCGGGATCCTCTACGCGCCCGACTACTGCGTCAACGCCGGCGGGCTGATCCAGGTCGCGGACGAGCTCGAGGGCTTCTCGTTCGACCGCGCGAAGCAGCGCGCGACCGGCATCTTCGACACCACGCTGCGGGTGCTCGAGCTGGCCGCGTCCGAGGGCGTGCCCACCGCGATCGCCGCCGACCGGCTGGCCGAGCGGCGGATGCGCGAGGTCGGCCGGCTGCGCGG
>JABFXA010000332.1 GCA_013361955.1 Nocardioidaceae bacterium | reverse complement strand
GGCGGGCCGGACGGGTGTCGCTCATCGGCGCTCCCCCCGGCTCGGGGCCGCCAGCACCAGCACCACGAGGACCGCCAGGCCCTGCGCGGCCAGCAGCCAGGGCCGGGCCTGGTCGACGGCCAGCAGCATCTTGTCGTCGGTCGGTTTCGCGTCGAGCTGCCAGGCGCGGGCCCCGGGCCGGACCGCGCTCGCGCTGCTCACACCGCTGACGCTGTCGAGGTTGCCGACCAGGCCGATGTCGGCGGGCGCGGGCGCGTAGACGTAGGCCACCCCGGTCTGCGCGAGCCCGGCCACCACCCGCGGGTCGGGTGCGGTCACCAGGTCGGTCACGTACGACGTCAGCCCGGCCTGGTCGGCGGCGGAGGGCTCGACGCTGTCGTCGCCGAGGCGGATGCCGGGCTGCCGGAGCACGACGTACTCGAACCCGGTCGCCCGCGAGCCGCGGACCACCAGCGAGCCGTTCACCGGGTCGTCCTTCGCGGCGTCGGACATGTACGTCGGCACCGAGGCCACCGGCCGCCGGTCGACCGCACCGGCGGTGCCCTCCCACACCCACCAGCCGGCCACCACGACCGGCGTGAGTGCTGCGACGAGCACCACGAGGACGCCGAACGGCTGCCGCCAGCCGAAGCTCGAGGTGGACAGCCGCCGCCGGATCCCGGTGCCCGCGATCGCGGCTGCGGTGATGCCGGCCGCCTGCACGACGAGCAGCGGGAAGCCGAGCCACAACGGCTGGTCGGTGGGCGCGTTGGGCAGCGAGTAGCGACCGCCGGCCAGGGTCACGGTGACCCCGAGCCCGACGAGCACGACCACCCACGCCTTCAGCACGTCGCGGCGGGTGTCGGGACGCAGCAGTGCCGCCACCGCGGCGACCAGCAGGCCGATGGTCAGCAGCGCAGGCGCGCCCGCACCCTGCCGGCCGAACAGCACGTCCAGCCGGCTCAGCGGCTCGGTGATCGCGGGCGCGGGCAGCCCCGCCTCGAACAGCCACGACGACAGCCCGCGGTGCGACCAGGTGCTCAGCGTCCACGGCAGCAGCAGGAACAGCGAGCCGATCAGCGGCACCAGCACCTCGCCGACGTGGCGGCCGCGGCCGCTGCGGACCCGCGCGACCACCGCGACCACGCCGACCACCAGCGCCATCACCCAGGCCAGCGGCACGAACGCGACCACCAGGCCCAGCCACATCGCGGTGCGCCAGGCCGCCCGGGTGCGCCGGTCGTCGGAGTACGACGAGCCGAGGAAGATCGCGGAGTGCGCCAGCCAGGGCAGCAGCACGGCCGCCGCGACGGTGCCGAGCCGGCCCTGCTGCACGGCGCCCAGGGCGACCGGCAGCACGGCGTACGCGAGCGCGCCCCACAGGCTGGTCACCGGCGACGAGGTCAGCCGGGCCAGGAACCGGTAGGCGCCGAGCGCGCACAGCGGCACCGCGAGCAGGAACAGCAGGTCGACGACCAGCCACGCCTTGCCGAGCAGCACGCTGCCGGCGAGCGCGAGCGGCAGCACGTACGGCGCGGTCGGCACCGACGACCCGACGCCCATCGGGTGCCAGTCGTCGACGTAGAGCCGCCACCAGTCCATCGAGGTGGACGGGGCCGGCAGCAGCCCGCCGCCGGACAGCATCCCGGCGCCGTACAGGCCGCGGGCCGCGACGAGCGCCAGCACGGTCAGCGCGGTGATCAGCCACACCAGCCGGCTGGTGAGCAGCCGGACGACCAGACCGGTGTCGGCGGGCAGGTTCTGCGCCTCGGCCGCGACCGGGCCGGTGTCGATGGCGGCCGCCCGGGCCGCGTCGGCGCGGGCCCGACGGGCGGCGGAGATGTCGCTGGCCTGGTTGATCACCGCCGCGGCGAGGTCGCCGACGAAGTCCAGGCCGTGCCGGTACGGGACCCATGGCGGCGCGAGCAGGTGCCGGACCTCGCGGGCACGCAGCGTCGACGTACGCCGGCGCGACCGGCGTCCGGAGATGATCCGCAGCGGGTGCAGGTAGGCACGCCCGAGCCCGGCCAGCTCGTCGAGCGCCTCGCCGGGCGCGCGCACCAGCAGCATTCCGAACGCGCGGATCAGGCTGCCCAGGAAGAGCCGGACGAGCTGAAAGGGCAGCGCGGCCGCCGAGCAGTTGACCAGAAGCGTGTTGTGCGCGGCGGCGCGCTCGGCGCGGCGGGGGTGGTGCCCCGCGAGCCGGCTCTCGCGCACCCCACGGTGCGCTGCCTCCGCGTGGAACACCACGGCGTCGGGGACGACGAGCGCCCGGTGGTCGGCGCGGGCCGCGCGCCAGCCGAAGTCGATGTCGTTGCCGTACAGCGGCAGCCGCCGGTCGAAGCCGAGGCGCTCCACCACCGACCGGCGGACCAGCATGCCCGCGGTGTTCACGGCGAGGACGTCGTGCACCCGGTCGTGCTGCCCCTGGTCGTACTCGCCGCGCTCCAGCCCGGTCTCCCGGCGGCCGGTCCCGCTGATCGTGACGCCGACCTCGAGGAGCCGGCGCAGCGACGGCCACTCGCGGAGCTTCGGGCCGAGGATGTCGGCGGTGGGGTTCAGCGCCGAGATCTCGAGCATCTGCTCGAGGGCGTCGGGCGCGGGGTTGCTGTCGTCGTGCAGCAGCCAGACCCACTCGTCGTCGGCGGACTCGTCGGGCAGCGACCAGAGTGCGGCGTTGACCGCCTCCCCGAACGAGCTGCGCTGGTCGGCCCGGACCACCTCGCCGCCGACCAGCCACTCACCGAAGCGCTGCTGGACCAGGTCGGCGCTGTCGTCCTTGCTGCCCGTGTCCACGGCGACCACCCGGTCGACGGGTCGCGTCTGGCTCTGCAGCCCGTCGAGCACGGCCGGCAGCCAACGAGAACCCTCGTGGCTGACCAGCAGCGCAGTCACCGTGGTCGTCACGGCGGACCACCCTAACGAGGGGTGCGGCGAGACGAAGAACCGTCCCCGCGTCAGGTTCGCCACAGGCCGGGGAACGCCACCCCCGCGTTCCCCCGCCCCGGCTCAGGCCGCCGTCAGACGGCTCTCTTCTTCAGCTTGCGCCGCTCGCGCTCTGAGAGACCTCCCCAGATCCCGAACCGCTCGTCGTGCGCGAGTGCGTACTCCAAGCACTCGCCCCGGACGTCGCAGGTGAGGCACACCCGCTTCGCCTCCCTCGTCGAACCGCCCTTCTCCGGGAAGAACGCTTCGGGATCGGTCTGCGCGCACAAAGCACGCTCCTGCCAGCCCAGCTCTGCGGCGTCTCCGTCGTCGAGCAGATACAGCTCTCGCACGGCCTTCGCCCTTTCGACCCGTGAGACCCCGTGGGTCCCGATTGGTGCCCTCTCCCAGGGCCTTCCCCCGACGGTAGTGCCGACCGGTGGGGTATGTCCCGAGTTCCGGCATTTTGAATGACACTGCTGAAATTACACGCCCGTCAAAGCCGTGGAGTCAAGCCTGGTTGTGCTAAAGGACCCGATCGACCCGCCCCCTCCGGCGGCTGGCAGAATCCCTGCGACCGCACGCCCGACCCCGCCACCCGGACGAGAGCGAGGCCATGACCGGACTCGGCACGCCCCCTTCCGCCCCCCTGGCGGTCACGGTTCTCTCCGGTGGCGTCGGCGGTGCGCGCTTCCTCCAGGGCCTGCTGCACCTGCTCCGGTCGACGGGCACCGAGGCCGAGGTCACCGTGGTGGCGAACACCGCCGACGACATCTGGCTGCACGGCCTGAAGATCTGCCCCGACCTCGACACGGTCATGTACACCCTCGGCGGCGGCATCGACGAGGAGCGGGGCTGGGGGCGCACCGACGAGACCTGGCACGCGCGCGACGAGCTCGCGGCGTACGGCGTGGAGCCGACCTGGTTCGGGCTCGGCGACCGCGACCTCGCGACCCACCTGGTGCGCACCCAGATGCTCGACGCCGGCTACCCGCTCTCCGACGTCACCACTGCGCTGTGCGCCCGGTGGCAGCCGGGCGTGCGGCTGCTGCCGATGACCGACGACCGGGTCGAGACGCACGTGGTGATCGAGGACCCCGACGAGCCGTCCGGCCAGCGGGCCGTGCACTTCCAGGAGTACTGGGTGCGGCTGCACGCCGAGGTGCCCGCCCGCGCGGTGGTGCCGGTGGGCATCGAGCAGTCCGGTCCCGGCCCCGGCGTCCTGGAGGCGATCGGCGGTGCCGACCTGGTGCTGCTGCCGCCGTCGAACCCGGTGGTCTCCGTGGGCACCATCCTCGGGGTGCCCGGTGTCCGCGACGCGATCCGGAGCACGTCCGCGCCGGTCGTGGGCCTGTCCCCCGTCGTCGCCGGCAGCCACGTCCGCGGGATGGCCGCGCAGCTGCTCGCCGCGATCGGCGTCGAGGTGGGCGCCGGCGCGGTCGCCGAGCACTACGGCGCCCGCGACCGCGACGGCGTGCTCGAAGGCTGGCTCGTCGACACCGCCGACGCCGCCGACGTCGCGCGGGTCGAGGCCGCGGGTGTCCGCTGCCGCGCGGTGCCGCTGATGATGACCGACCACGTCGCCACCGCTGCCATGGCGGCGGCCGCGTTCGAGCTGGCCGGGCTCCCGGTCCCGGGCCACGGAAGGCAACAGCCATGACCACTCCGCAGCAGCAGTTCCGTCCCCAGGCGGCCGGCAGCCCGGGAGGCAGCCCGCGGCAGCTCGTCTGCCTGCCGGTGACCGGCATCCCCGAGGTGGCCGAGGGCGACGACCTGGCCGGCATCCTGGCGCGCGCGGCGACCCTCGAGGACGGCGACATCCTCGTGGTCACCAGCAAGGTGGTGAGCAAGGCCGAGGGCCGGGTGGTCACCGCCAAACGCGAGGAGGCGGTGCTCGACGAGACCGACCGCACGGTGGCCTGGCGCGGCCAGACCTCGATCGTGCGCACCCACCACGGGCTGGTGATGGCCGCGGCGGGCGTCGACGCGTCGAACACCGTCACCGACACGGTCGCGCTGCTCCCCGTCGACCCGGACGCCTCGGCCCGGCGGCTGCGCGAGGCGCTCGCCCGCGGCGTCGGCCGCAACGTCGCGGTGCTGGTCACCGACACCGCGGGGCGGGCTTGGCGCAACGGCCAGACCGACATCGCGATCGGCGCGGCCGGTCTCGACGTGCTACAGGACTACGCCGGCAAGGTCGACCCGCACGGCAACGAGCTGTCGGTCACCTCCCCCGCCGTGGCCGACGAGCTGGCGGCCGCCGCCGACCTGGTCAAGCGCAAGCTCGACCGGCGGCCGGCGGCGATCGTGCGCGGCCTCAACGGCCTGGTGCTCCGTCCCGGCGACCACGGGCCCGGTGCGGCGGCGCTGGTCCGCGACGAGCGGCAGGACATGTTCGGTCTCGGCGCCCGCGAGGCGGTGCTCAGCGCGCTGCACGAGGACGACCCGCGCGGCTTCGGCGCGCCGTGCTCGGCGATCGAGCTGCTGGTCCAGCTCACCGCGCTCGGCGCCGGCTACGCCGACGTACGCCTCGACGGCGGGGCGGTCAACGCGCACCTGCTGGGCGGCAAGCGCATCCAGGGGGCGGTCGAGCAGCGGATGCGCACAGCGGCGTTCGCCCTCGGCTGGCGGGCCGACGACGCGGGTGCCGAGGCCGAGGAGCCGGGTTCCCTGCGGTTCGTGCCGGCGACTCCGTAGACTTCGCCCTCGGACCACCGACCGCCGACCACGAGCCGGAGAAGCGCGCACCCCCATGGCCAAGAGCAAGAAGGACAAGGACCGTCGCGCGGTCATCGAGCAGATGCGCCGCGAGCAGCAGAGCCGTGAGCGCCGGCGTACCTACATCGTGGTCGCGGTCTGCGTCGTCGTCGCCGCGGCGATCATCGGCGCCGCCGCGATCCCGCTGATCCAGCAGAACCAGAAGGCCGCCGGCGCGCTCGCCGACATCGGCGTCAGCAAGTCCGCGGCGGGCTGCCGGGACGTGGTGAAGAAGCAGGCGACCGGCAACCAGGACCACAAGCCGCAGGGCACCCCGATCACCTACGACGACGCGCCGCCGGCGTTCGGCCCGCACTGGCCGACGCCTGCGGAGTTCAGCCGGAAGTTCTACACCACCGACGACCGTCCCGACGTCGAGACGCTGGTGCACAACCTGGAGCACGGCTACACGATCCTCTGGTACGACGACACCCTCAGCAAGGACAAGGTCAGCGACGTCAAGGCGATCGCCTCGAAGTTCGAGGACAGCCGCAAGCTCACCGACAAGTTCATCGCCGCGCCGTGGACCTCCGAGGACGGCAAGAAGTTCCCCGACGACACGCACGTCGCGCTGACCCACTGGTCGGCCGGCGGCGACCCGTCCGACCCGACGAAGCAGCAGGGCGTCTGGCAGTACTGCGCCGCGCCCAGCGGCGAGGCGGTGGCCCAGTTCATGAAGGACTGGCCGTACACCGACTCGCCCGAGCCGCAGGGTGCCTGACGGCTTCGGCGACGTCCTCGCCGTCTTCGGGGTCGGCGTGCTCTCGGCTCTGGTGCCGTTGGTCAACATCGAGGCCTACCTCGGCGTGCGCGGCGCGGTCGCCAGCGTCGAGAGCATGTGGCTGCTCGGGTTCGTCGCGGCGCTCGGCCAGATGATCGGCAAGGTGGTCTGGTACTACCTCGGCGCGACGTCCCTGAACTGGGCGTGGGTGCGCAAGAAGGTCGAGACCCCCAAGGCACAGGCCCGGCTGGAGACCTGGCGGCGCCGTACGCACGACCGGCCGGTGGTCGCCGGCGGACTTGTGTTCCTGTCCGCGTTCAGCGGCTTCCCGCCGTTCGCGATCGTCGCGGTGGTGGCCGGTCAGCTGCGCATGCAGGTCGTGCTGTTCTTCGTCCTCGGCCTGGCCGGCCGGTGGCTGCGCTTCGCGCTCGTGCTCGGCGGCGCCGAGTGGCTCAGCAAGACCGTGGGATGACGGGAAGGGTCACCCCGTAGCCGTCCGCCGCGCTGTGCTGTCTGCGCTCGCTCCGCTCGCGCGTG
This sequence comes from Nocardioidaceae bacterium, assembly GCA_013361955.1. GTDB lineage: Bacteria > Actinomycetota > Actinomycetes > Propionibacteriales > Nocardioidaceae > Nocardioides_B. The sequence continues at coordinate 3,941 of JABFXA010000332.1, read as the reverse complement.
TCCGCTCGGCGTTCTCTTTGCCCTCAGTCGTCTTCCATGGCCGCGAGGATCCGACTGCTCGAGTCGGCCTTGTCGTCGCCGCCGATGCCGTAGCGGAGGGTGATCCGGTTCCGCTCGGCGGAGGCCCGCTCGGCCTCGGGGAGGGTGTTCACGTCGCTACGGTCGCCGCCGTTGCAGAACACCAGCTCGGTGTCGGGGTACCTCGCCCGGACCACGTCGAAGGTGCGGTCGATGCCCGGGCCCTCGTCCTCGGCGACCACCACGTCGTCGACGCAGCGCAGCGCCGCGACGATCCGGGCCCGCGCCGTGTCGCCCTGGATCACCCGGCCCTTCTTGAGCACCTGCTGGGCGTCGTTGTTGACGATCACGACGAGGTAGCCGGTGAGCTCGCGGGCGGCCTCGAACAGGTCGAGATGGCCCTGATGCAGCGGGCCGAAGTAGCCGCTGACGATCGACGCACGCGCGGGGTGGGCTGCCATGGCGGCCACCCTAGGACACCACGCGCGGCCCGGTCCGTAGAGTGACGCGGTGCCCTCCCCCGACACGTTTCCCGCACTCCTGCAGGCCGAGCTGCGCGTCGACCCGGCGCGCCCGTTCGTCACCTTCTACGACCACGACTCCGGGGAACGCGTCGAGCTGTCGCTGACGACGTACGCGAACTGGGTGGCGAAGACCGCGGGCCTGCTGCAGGACGAGCTCGACGGCGAGCGCGGCGGCCTGGTGCTGGTCGACCTGCCCACGCACTGGCTGGGCGCGGTGTGGCTCGGGGCGGTCTGGTCGGTCGGGATGGCCGTGACCGACGACCCGGGGCTCGCCGACGAGGCGGACCTGGTGGTGTGCGGGCCCGACGGCGTCGCGGCGTACGCCGAGCACGCCGGCCGGGTCCCGGTGGTGGCGCTGTCCCTCCGGCCGCTGGGTGCGCGCTTCGCCGAGCCGCTGCCCACGGGCGTCGTCGACTACGGCGCGGTGGTGCTCGCCCAGCCGGACGCGTTCGTCGCGCGCCACCCGCCGGCGGCCGGCGACGCCGCGTGGCGGGCCGGCGCGGTCACCTCGACCCAGGCCGACCTGCTCGCGGCCGCCCGCGACAGCGACCTGCTGCGCGACGGCGGTCGGCTGCTGACCGACGTGAACCCGGTGCGCGCCACCGGGCTGCGCACGCTGCTCTCCCCGCTCGGCCGGCGCGGCGGCACCGTCTGGGTGCGCCACCCCGAGCCGACCCGGTGGGACGCGCTCGCCGAGCAGGAGCGGGTCACCGACCGGCTTCGCGCGCGCTAGCGAGCCCGCCCCACCGGACGGATGGTCCGTCAGCCGCCGAGGTCGAAGCGGGTCAGACCGTCGGTGACCAGGCGGCGGGCGCCGAAGCCGGAGCCGCTGGCCGGCACCAGCCAGAGGCGGCCGGCGGTGTCGCGGACCATCAGGTCGGGACGGCCGTCGCCGTTCACGTCGCCGGACGACAGCTTCCACAGGTAGTTGCCGAGGGTGTCGACCTTCGTGCCGCCCATCAGGCCGCCCGGCCCGTTGCCCGGGTAGAGCACCAGCGAGCCGTCGGAGCGTCGCAGCAGCGAGTCGGGTGCGCCGTCAGCGGTCCAGAGCCCGAGCCCGAGCTGCTGGCTGCCGCTGAGCGCCGAGTGCGCGACGTAGCTGGAGCCGAAGCCGGTGCCGTGGTTGCCCGGGTAGATCCGCATCGACCCGCCACGCGGCTGGCCCATCAGGTCCGGGTAGCCGTCGCCGGTCATGTCGCCGACGGCGGCGAGCATCGTGACCGCACCGAAGCCGCGGCCCGCGAGCACGCCGTCGCCGAGCCGGCCGGTGCCGGTGCCGCGGTACAGCCACAGGTTGCCGGTCGAGGAGCGCGTCATCACGTCGCCGTGGCCGTCGCCGTTCCAGTCGCCGACGTTCAGGATCGCGCGGGCGCCGGCGAACGTCTGCCCGGTGTAGGCGAGCCCCTCGGTGCTGCGGGTGCCGCGGTTCGCGAACACCTTGATCCGGCCCTCGGAGCCGCGACCGACCAGGTCGCGGGCCGGCGAGCCGCCGACCTGTCCGGCGCCGAAGAGCGTCGGGTAGGCGTCGAAGCCGTGGTACGGGCCGAGGCGGCCGGTGACGCCGCCGTGCCCGTCGCCCGGGTAGATCCACACCGCCTTGGTGGCGGCCTGTCGCAGCAGCAGGTCGGACTTGCCGTCGTTGGTCAGGTCGCCCGAGCTGCCGAGCAGCTGGTAGCCGGACGCGGACGCGACCAGGGTCCGGGGCGCGGCGAGGCCGTTCGCCCGGCCAGGCAGCAGCACGATCCGACCACCGGTGGTGCGGCCGATCAGGTCGTCGCGGCCGTCCTTGTCGAAGTCGCCGGCGCCGCTGGTCGCGGTGTAGCCGCGCCAGTCGGACGACAGCCGCCGGTACGCGCCGAAGCCGCCCCGGCCGTTGCCGAGGAACACGTAGAGCCGGTGGTTCGAGCCGCTGCGCACCAGCAGGTCGCCGCGACCGTCGCGGTTCCAGTCCCCTGCGCGGGCGAGCAGGTCGGCGCCGGCGAACCGGCTGGTCGGGAACGCGGCCGCGCCGAAGTGCCCGGCCGCGTCACCGCGCCGGATCGTGACCACCTTGCTGGCCCGGTCGCGCACCAGCAGGTCGGCGCGGTGGTCGCCGTTCGCGTCGCCGATCGGCACCACGAAGTCGGCACCGGACAGCCCGTCGGCGGCCGTGGTGCCGCCGGCGAAGCGGACCTGCCCGCCGGTGCGGAGGGTGTAGGCCTTCTTGGTCGCGCGGTCGCGCACCACCAGGTCGGGCCACGGCGTGCCGGCGATGTTCGTGGTGCGCTTGCGGCCGGCGAACGACTTCTGCAGCGCGCGGGCACGCGAGCGGATCGACGGGATCTGCGCGTAGAGGTACTTGCCCGGACACGCGGTCTGCCCGACGTCGCGGTGCCCGTTGATCGCCCGCAGGTAGCGCTTGGTCACCCACTGGTGGGTCCCGGTCGCGGAGATGCCGTGCAGGCTCAGCTTCCAGGCGAACAGCCGCGCGTACGCCGCGATGACAGCCGCCGGCGGCCGAGCCACCTCGAAGTTGCCGATCGCCGAGGCCGCGAACGCGTCGTCGTTGTAGCCCAGCGTGTGCGCCCCCACCACTGGGCGCGCCACGCCGCCGTACCGGCCCTCCCAGATGCGGCCGAACCGGTCGACCAGGTAGTTGTAGCCGATGTCGGACCAGCCGCGGGACTGCGTGTGGTACGCGTAGATCCCGCGCAGGATGGCCGGCACCTGCGACCGCGTGTAGCTGTTCGCGTTGACGGTGTGGTGCACGAAGCCGGCGTGCACCTCGCCGTAGTGCAGCGAGCCCTTGTCGCGCATCCGCTCGTCGGCACCCCACTGCGCCCGCGAGAAGATCGTCGGCTTCGCGGTGGCCGACGACCCGGCGAGCAGCGTGGCGTCGTCGGCGCCGACCACCCCGTCGTCGGTGGCCGGCTGCTCGGGGTTCGGGTCCGCGCCGGGGGTCAGCGGGCCCTCGGCGGCCGAGAGGTCCAGGTTGCCGGTGTCGATCGCGGGCTTCTCCACCTCCGGGGACCGCTCGGTCCCGGGGTCGATCAGCGACAGCCGCATGCCCTCCGGCGCGAAGCCGGAGTCGGTGACCGCCTTGACCTGCACGTCGTCGACGGCGCCGACGTAGATCGGGTCGGTGCCCGGGCGGCCGGCCTCGCCCTCGCTGCTCGACGCGTCGGGGCCCTCCTCCTCGTGGTACGGCACCTTCTGCCAGCCGCCCCACACGCCGTCCTGCTTGGTGCGCACGGACACCGCGATCGCACCGTCGGACAGGTCGGCGCGCGGCGCCCAGGTGACACCCACGGTGGCCAGGCCGCGCACCGGCTGCGGCGGGGAGAGCACGGTCAGGTCGTCGGTCTCCGGGTCTCCCTCGTCGGACACCAGGGTGGCCGCCGGGTCCGAGCCCGGACGCGC